>NZ_QSCK01000050.1:0-12573 GCF_003463035.1 Roseburia sp. OF03-24
GCTGTTTTCGGCGCATCTGCTCCGGCAGCTTTTGTCTGATCAGCAGGTTTTCCTGCAGCATCTGCCAATACGATATCGTCCGCATTGATGTACCAGTCTGCCGTTGCCCTTCCACCAAACGTTGCATCCGCTCTTGCGCTTACTACCGGATTTACAAGCGTTACCGCCGCATTGTATGGGAAGTCTTTTTCTCCGGCTTCCGGTGGAATGCTGACTGTGATCGTGTGCCCCTGGCGCTGACATTTCAGGTCATATGTACGTTTTGTAACCTCATCGGTCACATTCCCTTCTTCGTCCTGTGCGTAGTTCTCTCTGCGCAATGCCGCAAACTTTAATTCTCCTAATGTTTTCTCTGTATCAATAAATAATCCTTCTGAAAATCTCATTGTCTTTCCTCCATCTTTCTAATCTTTTTTATTTTCTATTCTTTTCTTTTTGAATTGTTTTCTTTTGTTTCATTTGCTATGCTGCATATGCTTCTTTTACCGGATTACTGCTTTACCCCTGTATCTGCCAGCTCATCCACGGAAATGATATCATCCGCATAAATTTTATAATTCACATAACCCCTGTTATTGATCGCGTATCCTTCAATTTCCACACGGGGATTAATAAGCGCCACCGGTTCCTCGTACTCAAAATGCTTTACCCCTGCCTTTCCAGGAATGGTAACCTCAACGTTATCCGCGCGCTGTACATCGGAATAGAGGCTGTAAGTTCTTGATGTAACCGCACGCCTGCCGTTTGCACGTGTCTGGTTTTCTTTGCCTGCTCCAGCAAAAGTAATGTTTCCTAACGATTTTCCCGCATCAATAAATACGTTTTTTAATTCCATGATATTTTCCTCTCTTTCTGCTTACACTTTTCACATATTGTTTTGTCTGTTTTTCTGATCTGTCTTCCTCATTTACCTTTTCTTTATTCGTCCCGCTTTATAATGCGGTATCCGTGTTTTGCCAGGTATTCTTCTACCAGCTCATCCACACTGCCATTATCCAGTTCGTCTTCCAGGCAGATATCTGATTCCCGGTAGATACCGTCCGCCATTAAAAGCAGGCTGTTCATTCCGTCGCTCCGGGTTTCATGACTTCTTGCAATAATGCTTGGATTTTCCAAAACGACCGCTTCGCCAAACTCAAACGGCTGGGATCCGTTCGCGCCGATCACCAGGGCTTCCACGACTTCCCCGCGGAGCACGTCAGCAAAGAACGTGTAGAAATTTCCTTTGACATCTTCTCCATAGATGTTCCATGTGACCGCTTCGCCTTCGCCGGCATAGTGCAACGCTCCGAATGTCTTTGACATGTTCGGGATAACAACTCTCACACCCATATATACATTCCTCCCTTCTGTGTTTTTTTTCTTTCTTCCACCCACCAAAACAGCCGGTATAATCAAACTGTTTTTGGTTGCTGCCTTATCTTGAAACAAGGCTCCCACCACATAACCTTTTTTTTCTTTTTTCCGACATTATCACAGTTAAAACGGGTTCAAATCATCTAACGCTGGTTCCATTTCTGCCCTGCAGACAGCTGCCGCCGCAATGACCGGATCCGCATCTGCATAACGCCGCATTCCTGGAAAATCATTTTTCTCAATCGCTTCCTGCAGCTTTCCTACTCTTCCGGTCACTTCGTCCGGTCGTATGCGCATGCACGCCGTCTGGATCCGCCCGAGAAAACTTGCATGATCTGCTACAAACTGATAATCCGGATTTTCTAAAATCTGTTTTAATGCTGCTTTTGCATTTTTCTTTATGTTCTCCCTGCCACGCATATAATTTACATCCATCTCCGGCGGCAGATCAGCAAACTCTGGCGGAATGAAAAAGCCGTGTGCAATCATTTCTTCCTGCTGGTATTCAATCCGCCTGCGCTTATAATTAAGTTCCTGCCCGTCCGTCCACTTCGGCCCGTGCGCACCTTTTAAAAAGACGATGCACCAGTCTGCCACCGCCGCAAGGAGCTGTCCATAAAACTTGATCAGCTCCCACTCCCGTTCGATTCCTTCTGCGTAATCAGTTAAAAGAAGCTGTCCTTCATTTAACCAGCTTTCACGCTCTGCCGGCGACATCTGCATTCTCCCTTTATTCTTCCAGTCTTCCACATCATAAGCAGTAACCCTGTTTTCTGTCTGCGCCATCTTCTCCACCTCCTTAAAAGATTCTTTTTTCGTTTCGTTTTTTCAAAATTCAAAATACCTGTAACTCCCCGCAATACCGTATGCAGGCAGGTTATTTTTTGTATTTTTGCGGATAGTTTACATCATGTTGACTTTTGGGGTCTCAGTCAACAAGGTGTAAACTAAAGTTTTTACCGGAGTTTTTGCCGTATTTCCGGCATTTGTGCCCTCTGGATTAAGAGTCGCCTATCGCATTTATACCCCCGTGTTACAATCCGGGGGTTAAGCCGGGCGCTGACGCGCCCGGCAGAAGCCCTGAAGGGCTTAGCGCCGCCCCGGTGGGGCGCCCCGCTTCGCTGCTTACACTCCGTCCGCGCGCCGCGGGACACCCCTCCGGCACAGCGCTAAACCCTTCAGGACAGCGGCCGCTCTCCCCGTCTTGTAACACCGTAGGAACAGCGTGGATTTTATGGATAAACAGCTATTCCATCATTGATAACCGCGTGGATAATGCATGGAAAAATCATGGAAAAGGAAAAACGTCTTTTCCACCATTTTCCCACACATTCCCCACCCAGTTATCAACGATTCCATAAACAGCAGCTTACCCACAAACTCCACCCTGCGGCTAAGGTCTGCTGGTATCCTTTTATTTTGTTTTTTTGATAAACAAAGAGAAAGGAGCTTTTCCCTGTGGCGAAGACGCTAAACATCAAAGCGCCTCCGCTATGTGAATTTGTAAACAAGGCAGGGACAGGATCACGACAGTTTCTGCCAGACAGCCCGGACACTGCGATGTTTTACCGCCTGGTAGGTTATATCGCTAGCAGTCAATAATATTTCAACCTGCATACAGTATACTTTCGCCATCTTATCCCCTCCTACGCTAATCTTCTATATAACCGATGATTTCATATCTTTGATCCTAATTGCCATAATACAAATTACCTTCTCGGTCCTGAAACTCATTCCAGAACAATGGAAAACCTAAAGGTGTTTTTTCATTGTCAAATTGCACCGCATAACCAGTAGCATTGCACAGCTCTTCCCCATTCCCCGTTTCAAACGTCCGACTAAACGGTATCTCTTTTAATTTTATTCTTCCTGTTTCTTTCATTTTCTCTTCTCTCCCTCTTATTCGATCATCCTTTTCTTCACTGCGGCTAAGGTCTGCTGGTATCCTCTTATTTTGTTTTTTTGATCAACAAACAAAAAGGATCTTTTCTTTGTGGCGAAGACGCCAGACATCCAAGCGCCTCCGCTGTGTGAATTTGTAAACAAGGCAGGGACAAATCACGACAGTTTCTGCCAAACAGCCCTAACGCTGCGATACTTTACCGCCTGGTAAGTTATATCGCTTAATAAACACTGTAACAGTTTCTCCAGTGTCCACCAGTTCCGGGTTGCTCCGCGTTTTTTATATCTCTGATTTTGTTCCTTCACATAATGATCAAGTAACGCTTTTTCATCAGCAGTCAATAATATTTCAACCTGCACGCTGCATATTTTCGCCATCTTATCCCCTCCTGCGCTAATCTTCTATATAACCGATGATTTCATAATCATCTTCATCCAGCTGTCTATATACCGGTCGGTAACTTTTTCCATTTCCCAAAATATACTTTTCTCCATTCCATTCTCTTTCGATCAGGATCTCTCCATTTTCCAAAAATACATTTAACGGATCTTCCAATCCATATGTACTGACCTGTGGAAATTTCTCTTTAAATTCTGTAAGTGTTAATCCTTTTAACATCTTCCTGCCTCCATTCTTTTTGATCTGCCATCATCAGAGCCGGGCGATCATCCCGCGGCTGACGCTCCAAGGTGGAGCGTTTCGGCTAATCTGCTAAAATCTGTCTTGCAGTATTAAAAACATAAAGTCTGTTATGTGAATGATGTTTAAAATCTCCATTACCAGCGATTAAACGCCCGATCTTTTCATATTTCAGACTTAAAACTATCAGATATTTTTCTAACAGTTCATCCGGGCATTTTAAACATTCTATAGCGTTTTGGATTTCGCTTTTCTTACTATTCCAGGCAATACCGTCAATATGCACCTGTTTTTCTTCTTCGAGCTCTTGAAATTCTTTCATAAGTTCAGTTTTTTTCATAAAATCAACCATCCTTTCATTTTCCTATAGATACAGTTCCATAAGTCCCACATTTTTATTTTCAACTAAGACAACGCCTGGGCGGACAACGGAAACATAGTGTTTTACAACGTTCTCGATTCGCTCGTTGCTGTAATACGGTGCCAACTTTTGGCGTGTGTATTCTTTCGCTTCTTCAAGTGCCATCATCTTCATATAATCAACCATCCTTTCGTTTTATGCCCTGTCTCATCGGTGCAGGTGGGGCAGTTCCCGCAGACCGCCACGCGGCGGTTTCGACTAAATATTTTTGGCTATCTCTTCTAGCAATTCCGTTTTGGTTTTCAAGTCTTTTGTATTTTTTAACAATTCTTTTATTTGCTCCGGAAGATTTAACAATCTTGCATGACCGATTTTATCAATCGCAACTTGGTATCTTTTTTCTAATGCTGTCATCATATTTCATCATAACCTTTCTATATGTGTTGGTCTGCCATCGTCAGAGCCGCGGCGACCGGTCCGCAGCTGACGCTCCAGATCGGAGCGTTTCGGCTTAATATTTTATATACACGCGGTTCTCATCTTCATAAACGATAGAGCCGCCAACATATATGACTGTTTTCTCTGCCATCCCCGGAAAATCGCCCGGCATCGTTATCTCAACGTCGTTCCCGGTAGTTTCAATTTTTAACGCCCTTCCTAAAAATGTTCCGTCTGGTGTAAATACTTTTTTCATGTTTCTATGCCTCCCTCTCAACTTCCAGCTTATCGATATTTCCCTCTTTCATGTCCTCAACAATCGCTTTCAACTCATCCAGGATATCCCCTTCCTTTGGTGTCTCGAATGTGTAATTTTCGTTGTATTCTTTTCCTTCAATCTTGATTCTATAGATCATGTTCTCGTCCTCCTGTGATTTGTTTTCCTGTTCTTTATGATATTATAATACATGATTTTTCATGTAATTTCAATTCGCATTATGCACGATTTTTCATGTAATATTTTCTGCATTTTTGTGTATATTTACATGTTTTTTTCATGTATTGACTTTGAACGATTTTTCATGTATCTTATAAATAAGGAGGATACTGATATGTTCAAATACAAAATAGATGTACTACAAACTTTAAAAGAAACCGGTTACAATACAAATAAATTACGCAAAGAAAAACTTTTAAACGAAAGTGCTATTCAATACTTACGTGAAAATAAAATAATAGGCATAAAGCCGCTAGAATGCATCTGCGCTCTTTTAGACTGTCAACCCGGCGATATCCTAGAATATATTCCAGATGAACTAACTAATGCCGATACTCCAAAATAATTCTTTTCAACAAAAAAAAGGAAGATGCTCTTTTGTCATCTTCCTTTTTACATTGTTTCTGATCTGTCAAAATTTTTTATCCTAGGACGAATATATTTTTTATCTGCACCATTTATTTTATAAACAACCTTTCTTTCGCAACGTGCACCATATATTTTTAGCGGCATATTCTCCACATCACACGCAAAGACACATTTTACATTTTTATCAATATACATAGGTATATGCGACAATTCGTGCTTAATGCCCCATTTATCAACCGCACATATTAATTGTATACTAATTTCTGATGAGCTGCAAAATTCCATAAAAACCAGCTGATTTTTCTTTTCTCCTATCATCTGATCTGCTTTATAATCTTTACCATTTTCCAAACTTAACACTTTTACTACTGGCAATACATCCAGCAAATGGTATCTTTCTATCATCTCCTGACCAATATAACAGCCGAACAAAGAGCTTATAATTATTGCTATCATTCTTAACACTATCATTCTATGATCCTCCGATATTTTGCAGGCTTAGAATATTGAATCTTAGGACGTTTAAGAATAATAAGCCTTGCATTTTTCTGCATAACATCACATTTTCTCCCTGTTTCATCTATCCAAGCCTGTGTTATAATTAATACACCCACACCAGATTTTATTGCCTTATTCATTCTCTTTTTTGCCTGTCTTTTATTCAATTTATTTCCTCCCAAACCAATTAACAGGGAAGATGTTTTATCTCTCCATCTTCCCTTGTTGCGACGTCGCAATTATTCTACTTTATTCGGTGCCATAAAACGGTTATAAAATTCTGTCAATGTTCCAGGCTCCTTACTGTTTCCGATCCCGTGATCTTGGACATATTGTTTCATTTCAAGAATCGTTTCATGCGGGATTAAAAACTCATCTTCTGGCGTGTCATTTTTCAAATTATCAAATGCCCTCTGCAGTGCGGCGTGATATTCCGGATTCGTCATCCAGATAGAATTTTCTTCTAATCCACCATGTTCATGATCTAATTTAAAATATTTTTCACTGATAAATCTGGTTTTTCCCTCTGGCTTTTCTACAACAGGCGTTGTGTCAACTACATACACCATGATCTGTTTCACATAAGTATTTCCTGTATGGTCAACTACAGTCAGATTCTCGGATGTTGCAAAATCATGCTGCAGGTTTGTAAACTCACTTTCCTGATAGTCCGGGATCGTAAAGGATGTGAAAACTTCCGGATCACTTGGAGCCGGGTTTGTTCCCGGCAAAATCGGGCTTCCATCCTCACGGTCGGTAGCTGTTGCATGGCTTAAAATCTCTTCTTCCGTGATAAATCCGCTCTGTGCCTGTTCTAAAGTGTAATACAGATCCTGCGCCTGAATCCACGGACAATCATCCCATACAGCATAAAGTGTGATCTCTCCACCATCTTCTGCTACAAGGTTCTGAACGATATCTCCGGCTTTCCACTTCGGGATAAAGGTATCTTTGCCATCTTCCAAAGCCCATCCCATAAAAATGGATGCATATACCTTTTTCTTTGGCTCCTCGGCTTTCTTATCTTCTTCAATTTTATCCAGCTCTTCGTCATTTGCATCGTCAGAATCATCTTCTGTTTCCGTAGCTTCTGCTTCGTCCATGTCATCTGGTGTGTCTGTTTCTACTATATCCGCGTCATTACCATCTTTTCCGGTATCCTCGTCCTCGATATCTGAATTTTCATCATCTTTGGTTTCAGTATCTTCAATTTCAGTTTCTTCCTCTTCATATCCTGCCATCATTGCTTTTGGAATTGCCCCGGCAATCACATCCTCTGTCACGTTTTGTCCATCCAGTGTATATTTCACATAGGCTGCTGTTCCGTCTGCATTCCATACATCCGGCAGTGTCACATCGGTATCATACGTGGTTTCGATATCATCGATATGTCCGGCTCCGCCGTTTGGATCAAAATGGATTGTATATCTATTTGCTTCTGCATTGGCTGTCATCGTGACGTTTCCGGCTGGCATTGTAAATACAAACTTCTTAGCATCCACGGTCTGCTCCCCACCGGATCCGCCTTTATAATTTCCTTTCCAGTTTAACCAGTGATAGCCTTCTTTTACTGCCGCATCGATGGTAACGCTCTGTCCATAGCGGTACGATCCGCCTCCGGTCGTCTTTTCAATGCCGGTTCCGGCATTTAATGTTACATTATATAGATGTCTTTCATAATAATAATCAATGACCATCTTTCCATCTGCAGTTACCGCTTTCGTCTGTGTTTTCGGACTGTCAAATCCTGTATATGTCTTTACTGCAGGCGTTACTTTGCTTCCGATCTGTGCTTTCTTTGTCTCTGTCTCGGCAAGCTCGTAATTTTTATCATCATGTGTGGAAGCAATGCCCGTTGTTTTCTGTTTCCAGTGACGAACGGTATAAACAGCTTCATCTAACACTCCGGTAAGAGTTAAGGTCATGTTATAAGCAGGCATGCTTCTCTCATAGGCATAGGTTTTATCATTCACATAATCAGATGTGACCTTACAGTTTGTCGAAACACCAGTCTTTTCATTGAGATCCGTCCACATGCTGAACACGCAGCCGGTATTAAAGGTCGGTGTGGAAACAATGTTTGCATTACACGGCAATTCATACGATGTCATGTAATAATCACCAGATACCGTGCTGCTACTGTTTACTGTGCCACCGGCACCAGTGATCGCCGTCCCATTATTAAATACCTGTGTTACAGCTTTATTGACCGTGGTTTTGTCGATCTTGACAGTGAGTACATAAATTGGAATTCCTGTCGATTCTTCCGATAATATGTCATCAATGGTAGTACCTGTTGCAACATTTTGCGATCTTAGATCTCCGGACAGCCTAGATCCATTCTTAAACTCTTCCACTCCGGAATTTTTCTCATATGTACAGTCGATACTGTAACTGATATAACTGCCTCTGCTTGGGTTTTTAAATTTACTTTTTTCATACCTTGTTCCCCAGTCGCCCTGTTTATCAACGGAAAACGTTACGGTATGCTCTTTTGCATTCCAAGCACCTGTAATTGTAGTTGTTTTATCAGCCTCCTTATTATAAACCGTGAGCTTTGGTTTTGTATTCGTCGGAGTTAATGCTTCGTCTAATGTAACAACCAGTTTTCCATTGTAATATCCCGTCTTAGACTGCAGCGTCTTATTGGTAATCTTCTGTGAAACGGTAGCTGTTGTCGGGCTCTTTACTGTCGTAACCTGAGCTCCTTCTGCAAAATTATCCGAAATATCTACCGCAATACCCGTTACAAACATGGTAACCCATTTCGTATAATCCCCAGTATTGGTCTGCAGCGTGTATTTATCATTTGCATAGGCAGGCTGTGTACTCTCTTTGGGAATTGTAAAATCAATCAAATCTCCCCTTGTCGTCGTTACTTTATCGTACAGTGACTCTCCATTAATCGATAAATATGGACTCACTTCCTTTGACAGTCCGAAAATCCGTTTGTTTTTATTAAACTTTTCAGTTTCTTCCTGTGCATACAGATTCAGTTTGGTCAGATTAACTGCCGTGTTCCCACTATACACAAAAATCGTCAGATATTGTCCAGTTAACGGCTCTTTATCATTTGCCTTATATGCCTTTGACTTTATATTCGTAAGCATTCCGGTCTTGATGTCTTTCTCCACCCATTCTCCATCGTGTTTTGAAACATCATCAATATTAAAATCCGCAGACATTCTAAGACGTACTGCTCTCATCGGAACCGTTATATCACAGTTTTCCACAACGATCAGCTGCCATCCTCCGGCGCCCTCACCGCCACCGATATGTTCATAATACGGAATGTTAAATACCGAATACGTTCCGTAGACTTTGTCACTTTTATTAATGATGTCTGTTACATCTGCATACATATTAACAAAAGTGTACTGTTTATTTACTCCATTTTCCTTTTTTTGATCTATATAATCGATCGACCGGTTATCATAAGTTGCATACTGTGCCTTTATCAGTTTTGCCGATCCATCCGGCAGTACAAAGGCGATTTCTGATTTTGCCAAAGCAGCTGCATCTGTCGTCGATCTGTCTACACTTGTTCTTGCCTGCCATACCAAATATGCAGCCCGTACTGTTCCATCCCCACCTGACGATTTTGTCAGCTTTGCAGATCTGTTGTTTTTGATCTTCTTTCCAATCACGGAGTTGTCTGCTTTTTTCAATACCGTTTCTGCAGCTTTATATTGGTCTTTTTCACTGTCATAGGTGTTATAGTTTGTAACAATATCGTTAGACCATGTATCATAGTTCGTATTTCCGGTATAGTTGATATTCAACCGTCCATACAGCGGTTGTCCTGCCCCCGCCTGTGAATCCGTCATATAGACTTCTCCTGCTTCTTCTACCGTGATCGCTTTCACACTCTGTGGGATCATGGTGACCAGAAACATTACTGCACAGAGCAGTAAAAATCTGCTTAATTGTGTTATCCTGTTTCTCATAAATCTCCTTTCGACTTTTTTGTCATGTGTAGTTTATATTTTCATTTTGAAAATACCGTAATAATAAAAAATGAACTGCAAGGTAATCAGATGCCAAGCAGTTCACTTTTCTGTGGCAGCCTATAATAGACTGCCATCTACTTTATTAAATTTTCCTTGCTGTTTAAAGTTTTGTTACCCAGCCATCCTTTTCAAAAGCTTCATCAATACCTTTTCCTGTCCTAAACCCTGTACTATATTCAGCAAAAGATGTCGGCTTATCACTAACAGTTACTTTCCAGGAATAGCTCCAGCGCCCATCTACCGTTTTTATGGTTATAATTGAACTTCCCTTTCCTCTTACTTCCAAATCGTCATCAGCATTAATTTTTAAAACATTCTCGTTACTACTTGTTACCGTAAATCCTATATCATCTGAATTTGCTGTGGCTACGTTCTTGGTAGCCGAAAACATCTCTCTATTAAGAGGTACCCACTGTTTTTCAACTGTTCCATCATCATTTTTCTTCACATAGTACTTGATATTATCATACATATCAAATCCAACTGCCAGCACCATGTCGTTTTTCTTAACCGTTACCTTGTATTTCGCCTGGACTTTCTTATTGGCTTTTGACGTAACTGTAATCGTTGCAGTTCCCACCTTTTTCGGTGTCACAAAACCGGTGGAAGAAACGGATGCCACGCTTGTATTGCTGGACTTATAGGAAACAGCACTGCTCTTTACTCCGGTAATGCTCTTTACCCGGATCTGCGCCTGCCCGTACTTTTCTTTCTGTGCTAAGATCTGCTCTCCAATAAAATGCTGTCTTATGTTTGCCACATTCTCATAATATTCAAGAGTCTCTGCATCTCCACAATGATCATAAATCTTATGGAAAGATTTTTCCGGATATAAAGTTACGCTGTTTTCCGCAAGTACGATCTTACCTTTTCCTTTTTCGGAATAGTCCGTATCAATCATATCCGCCGTTTTTACGGTTACCTTAAACACAGCTTTTACTTTCTTGTTGATTAGGGAAGTTACAGTGATCGTTGCCTTTCCTGCTTTCTTGCCGGTTACTTTTCCTTTGGATGATACCGTTGCAACTTTTTTGTCACTGGAAGAAAAGGCAATGTTCTTATTGCTGATCCCTTTAAAGGATTTTACTTTGATAGTGGTTGTCTTTCCAACAACGATGGATGCTTTTTTCTCTTTTAAAGTGATCTTTGCTTTCTGCTTTCCCTTGCTTACAGTCAGACTCAATGTTCCTTTTACCTTGGAATCATAGATGGATGTCACAGTGATTTTACATTTTCCTTTTTTCTTTACAGTCACAACACCCTTTGCATTTACTGTTGCAATGCTGGTGTTCGAGGATTTGTATTTCAGTTCACCGGATTTGATACCGTCTTTACTGTTTTTTGATCCTACTACCACTCCATTTTTAAACATGGCAACCGGAACAATCGTGAACTTCTCTCCTGCATAAACAGTTTTCTTTTTCATGCAGTGATAATGATTGTATGTTCCATTGTTTTTGGAAACATTACAGCAGCCTTCATTTGCTTTATGCCATTTGGCATCATCCGATGTTGCAAACACGATTTGATTTTTGGGCTTATCTTTGCCATAGTAATCCAGATATGCTGCCTGTTTTGCCGATACCTCTTCCGGCTGCGGTACTACAACGCTGCTGATACACACGATAAGTGCAAGCATGAGCACGACTGCTTTTTTCCATCCTTTTTCTTTTCTCTTCATAACTGCCTCCTGTTTATTTCTTAACATTGTTTCATGTTGTTTTCTTTGTTATTCTTATACTTATAGTATACACCTTTTTCTCTTAAATTCCAAGGCAGTGAACAATAAAAATTGCCACTGCCGTAAATAAAAATACTTCCACAAATATAAATGTTCCCATCCCAATAATCAGAATATTTAACATCCTGTTTTTTCTTATCTTTTTCATCTTTTTCCTTAATTCCAGACTGCATAATAAGCTGCATCCTGCGTCATCGTCATATTCTGATCCAGAGCATTTCCCTCTGCATCTGCCCATCCTGTAAATGTTTTTCCTTCTGCCACCGGATCTTTAGGAACCGGAACCATATCATCTGCATAAACTGTATAGCACTTATAACATTCTGTATCTGTGTTCGTCAGATAATAACTTACCTGGTACGTTTCCAAAACTTCTTCCTGAAGTTTATTTACAACCGCTGTACTGTCATATGACACGGTTCCCGGTTTTCCATTCGGGTGTTTAAATTCCTCTGCCACGCTTACGGATAACAACTGCTTCTCTTTATCCGCTGCATTTACTTTTAACCGGATATTCGAATCAGAATCAATCGCATATGCAAGTGTTTCTAAAAAATCAGCTTCCAACTGGTTCTTATCTGCAACATCATATTTCTTTGCCAGTAGATTTTCCGCTGTCTCTTCTGCAGCAGACGGTAAAGTGCTTTTTAATTCCATGCTCCGGTTCATTCTTCCCGATACCGCCATAATCGTTAAAAAGATCACTCCGGCAATGCAGGTTGTGACAATCGCCCTGATGATTAATTTCATTTGTGCCCCTTT
>NZ_QSCK01000051.1:0-12313 GCF_003463035.1 Roseburia sp. OF03-24
GCACAGACGGCAGCGGCAAAGGAATACAAAGCGGATGTGATAGCAGAAATTGAAAACAGTGATTTTAACCGGGATGTGATAAGCAGCTGTATTTCGCAGGCGCAGTCAGCAGGGTATACACTGACCGTAACGCCTTCTGCGAATGCAGAGGGGGAGACAGTATCAGCAGATGTAATACTGTCTTATGATTATAAGATGCCGGTTTTTGGCATTGAGAAAACGCATATGACAAGGGGGATCGCGCGGTAATGGAAGAGTTTATAGAACAGATTGGTGAAATGATCTTAGAGTCGGTTCCGGCGTTGGCGGTTCTCACGTTTATGATCAGCGTATATATGGCTGCAACAGCATTTTAAGGATGGTGTATGAAATGGAAGAGATTGTAAAAGAACTTGGAGGAAGCGTACAGACCGGAGCGGTGTCCGTCATAGCACTTGCCATGGCATATGGTGTATATGCCGGATATTTTAAGCAGATGATAGAGACATTTTTTAACGGTTTATGTGGTTAGGAGAATGACATGAAAGAGATCATGAAAGAACACGGCGGTCTGCTGGTCACTGTTGCGGTAACGATATGCATCCTTACGATTATATTTTCTGCAGTAACAGATTCGGATGGAAACCGTGGAATCGTAAAAATCATAGCAGCGCATATGAATACGGATGGGACTGATTACAATGCTTATGCAGACTATGGTGCGTATCAGACAGAAATCGCAAAAGATGCACCGGTGATTGAATACCATGGAAGTGGTAGTCTTGCACCGGGAACAGTGAATGTAGCAGATTATGTAAAAGCACATGACTATAACGGACAGGAGCTTGCGGTAAAACTTTTAAAGTTTTGTGATAAAGATGGAAACGAACTGACAGACCAGATGGATCAGGCATCCGGAACGATCACGTTTTCATCTGCCGGAAAGTATTCTTTTACGGTAAAAGCAGTGGATTCCGGTAATCGGAAAACAACCGTAGTGATCCATGTTCCGGTCATGTAGAAAGGGGCACAAATGAAATTAATCATCAGGGCGATTGTCACAACCTGTATTGCCGGAGTGATTTTTTTAACGATCATGGCGGTATCGGGAAGAATGAACCGGAGCATGGAATTAAAAAGTAATTTGCCGTCCACTGTAGAAGAGACGGCAGAAAATCTGTTAACAAAAAAGTATAATGTCACAGATAAGAATCAGCTGGAAGCTGATTTTTTAGAAACATTAGCTTATGCGATCGATTCAGATTCGGATATCCAGCTAAAAGTAAATGCTGCAGAAACGGATAAGCAGCTTTTATCCGTTTCTGTGACAGAAGAATTTAAGCATCCGAATGGAAAACCGGGAACCGTGTCATATGACAGGACAGCGGTTGTAAATAAACTTCAGGAAGAAGTGCCGGAGATCTGCCTGGTAAGATATTATTTATCGGATACGGACTGTTATAAATGCTATGAGGTCCTGAACGGTGATGGAGTTCCGGTTCCAAAAAATCCGGTACAGGAAGGAAAAACATTTACAGGATGGGCAGATGCAGAGGGAAATGCTCTGGATCAGAATATGACGATGACGCAGGATGCAGCTTATTATGCAGTCTGGAATTAAGGAAAAAGATGAAAAAGATAAGAAAAAACAGGATGTTAAATATTCTGATTATTGGGATGGGAACATTTATATTTGTGGAAGTATTTTTATTTACGGCAGTGACAATTTTTATTGCTCACTGCCTTGGAATTTAAGAGAAAAAGGTGTATACTATAAGTATAGAAATATCAGGGAAAACAACATGGAACAATGTTAAAAGATAAAACAGGAGGTAGTTATGAAGAGAAAAGAAAAAGGATGGAAAAAAGCAGTCGTACTGATGCTTGCACTTATCATGTGCATCAGCAGCATCGTAGTACCACAGCCGGAAGAAGTATCGGCAAAGGCAGCCAATCGGATCGATTTCAAAATCAACGGCAAGGCTGGCAGCAAAGTAACCTTGTATGCAGGTGAATATGTAAAGTTCACGATCGATGGCATGTGGCAGAATGGGGATTACATTCAGACAAGCGGAACAAACGCTTATGGGGATAAGATAAACTTCAAACCGTCAAAAGAGCTGACTTATAAATCCAGTAACAATGCAGTTGCGACAGTAACAAATAAGGGTGTCATCACTGCAAAGAAAAAAGGAACCTGTAAGATCACGGTAACATCCATTTACAATGCCAAAGTAAAAGGCACGATCAAAGTTACCGTCAGCAAAAAGAAACAGAACGCCAAGATCACACTGGAGAAAAAGAAAGCAACGATCGCAGTCGGAAAGACAACCACGGTCAAAGTAAAATCCTACAAAGGGATCAGCAGAAAGGGTGTGAAATTTGCATCCAGTAATAAAAAAGTAGCAACAGTTTCATCCAAAGGAAAGGTAACTGCAAAGAAAGCCGGAACGGCAACGATCACAGTAACATCCGTGGTAAATAAAAAGGCAGTTGCAAAGTTCAAAGTAACAGTAAAGAATCCGGACACGATCAACACAAACTATGCACCAACCGGAAAGAAAAAAATCGTCCTTGATGAAACAAGCGTAACACTTGCACCGGAATCCAGTTTTGATAAAATGCCAAGAGCAGTCGACGGTATGCCGGATGCGGTATTTGATGCAGGGGAGATTGCAGCATATGCAAGAAATCCGTTGGATGGAGATGCAGATGATCCGGGACGTAAATATTATGTAGTCTGCGCCAAAATGCTCGTTTCAAATAAAAAGAAATATGGCACAGCACAGATCAAGATTAAAAGCATGACCGGCTTAAAGAACAGGGAAGTTACATATAAATCAAGCAATAAGAGTGTTGCATCCGTTTCATCTACCGGCAAAGTCACTCCGAAAAAAGCGGGTACTGCAGTGATCACGGTAACATCCAAGGCTGATAAGAGCGTATCTGCGACTTACACGGTAACAGTTAGGAAACTTGTGACAGCATTCCAGTTTAATATGTATACGAATCTGAAGAAGCAGGATCCTGATTTGGATGCTACATATGAGGATGATATATATGATTATCGTCAGGTTATGTTATCAAGGGATGTGCTTCCGTTAAATGCGGAAAACAAAAATTTTACGCTTACAAGTAGTGATGAAAGCATTATCAAAGTATATGATGATTATGCAGTTGCGGGTGTTGGATATGGTACAGCAACTTTGACTTTAAAGTCTGCCGATGGATTTTGCAAATATTCTTGGAAATGTACAGTGACAGATAAGGGAACAACCTGCTGGTATACACAGAGTGCAGGAGATTAACAAATAATCTAAATTCATTCATGACAGTAGGATGTTCGCAGAAGCGTGCATTCTATTGTTTTGATAGAAAAGAATGATGAAACATGAAAGGAGAACTATGAAAGAACAAAGAAAACTGAATAAAGGAGGAAAAATGCTGCTGCTGTTCACACTCGTGATCAGCAGTATTTTTTTACTCCGGCCGTTTACTGTAAAAGCGGATGTAAATGTAAATATCAATAAAGAAACACAGATCGTGACGGATTTGATCGGTCAGTACAGCATCAATTATACCGGAGACGCGAACTTTTTCGGATTTTATGGTTATTATGAAAATAATAATTATAATGAAATGGTGAAGGATACTGATTTTAAAGCAACGGTAGATACCATTGGTAAGGACAAAATCGTAAACAGTTCTATTGCAAGTCTGAAAAAAACAGACGGTGCAACACAGATAGAAGCAGCATATCTTGTCTGGGAAACATCCGTACAGGGAAAAAATAATACGGATCTTGTAAAAAAGGCTGCGAATAAAGCGGTTTATTTTGCCGGTTCAACAGACAAGGGTGCTTTTACAAAGAAAGTAAATGCTTCCTATGCTGCAGTTGATATGCGTGAACCACATCTTGGAACAAAAGAATATACATTTTCCTGTATGTATGTAGATGTAACCTCGGTTGTTCAGAAATATGGCTATGGTAAATACGGTGTTGCAAATATCCCTTATGCAGCGTCAATGAAAACAAGTAATACAGACAAGGGTACACATGCAGGTGAGAGCAGTTCCGCATGGCAGCTGATCGTAATCGAGAAAAACAGCAAAGCAAATGTCAGGGCTGTTTCCTTAAAAATTGGTTCTCATTTTAATTATCAGTGGGAAGGCAGTACGTGGACAAAAAACCCTGTATCCATGAATCTGAATCTTGGGGATTGCAAGACAAATCAGTATATAAATGAAGATTCCGAAGTAAGCGGAGAATTATTACTGCTTGGAACCAATTCAGGAATTGTAAAAAGCAATGCGACAGAACAGAAATCTTTTGCACTTGATTTATATGACCGGGATAATAAAGATAAAAATAATAATGAAAGGCTGGCATATTCAAACAGTGGACTGATCGGACATTCTTATTTCTATCATGGAGACACACAGCTGAGTTCTAAGTTATCTTCTGTCCGTGGTATGTTAATGGATTTCACCGTAAATCAGGATGATGGATCGCATCCGGGATTTGCAACCAAGAGATTCCGTGCAGAAGCATCCGATTCATCCTGGTCAACATTATTTGTTGTCGGGCTTGCGGTGGATGTAGCGGATTATGATCTTATTTCAAATCAGGATACAACGGTAACCAGTGCAGTATCTGCAACTGTAACAGGAGGTATACAGGTAAAAACAGACCAGCCGGATACCGGTTATTATGATGGAAAACTGGTAGTTACATTGGATGATGCATTGACTCCGATAAAAGGTGAAACAATATTTACAGTGCTTGATAAAGGTGTAAAAAATCCTAAAGAAAAAAAACTTGTTTATGGGACTGCAAAAGAGCTTAAATATGATGCAGCCAAACATACACTGACTTTATCCGGTTATGATAACAAGGCAGATGACAGTTATGTTGGCTATACGATTTCATGTAGCGTAAAGGAAAATTCAGGAAAGAAAGTTTTTAAAAACCAGTATGAGGTTGTCGGAAAACTCCGGTCACAGTCTTTTAGCACCGGAATTGAGAAAAAAACAGAACCATTATCGTCTCAGGCAGTTCCGATGTATCGGTTTACAGTAAAGATGGATAAGACTGCCGGAAAGAATATTGATATACAAAGATTTAACCCAAGTGGGCGGTATTACACTTCACTTACGGTATTAGCAGATCAGAAATTGTTAGCAGGCGATTACTATGTAGGTTCTGTTGATATTCCATATAATGGAATTATTTCAGCAGTACCGACCTTTAACACCGGCTACGTGTTCAGTAAATGGATAGACCTCAATGAAAAAACGAATGTCTCCACAGACCGCAAGGCAACATCGGACATGGTAAATGATAATACCTATGCTTATGAAAGACAGATGCCTGCTTATAACCTGACGCTGACACTTACCGGCATCGGGGAGCCTTATGAAGTCCGTTATTACATAAACGCACCAAGGGCATTGACGAGTACGGATGTGTGGAAAGTCGGTAATACATTTACATTGATCGGAAATAGTGATGCAGAGACAGCGACAAAGAGTTATACCGGAACACAGATCAACAGTATCTGTAAAAATAACACACCGTATATCTATAAAACATACCGTTACGGCACCTATTATAATGCTGCATTGTCAAGCAGTATCACGATCAACGGATACCGAAAAGTGATAAGCGGAACCCATACGAAAGCCGGATGGTGGACTGCAGCAAGCGGCGGAACCTATGTAAATGTGGACGGTGCAGCATCCGGAGATAATCAGGGCAAGATCTGTGCCAGTGACTGGCGGGGCTATGCAAAGAGCGGTACCTTATCCAATGGAAAAAAAGGAAAGATCATTTCCCTGTATGCACACTGGGAACTGGATCAGGCAGAATATACCGTCCGCCACTGGAAACAGAAAGCAGACGGTATTGCATCAACCCATGACGATAAAAACTATGAACTTGCCGAAACAGAGACGAAAAAAGCACAGATCGGAAGTAGAATAACGCCTGCAGTAAAGACATACACCGGTTTTGACAGCCCGAAAACACAGACGAAAGCGGTAACTGCAGATGGAAAGATGGTCATTGATTATTATTATGAAAGACATCTATATAATGTAACATTAAATGCCGGAACCGGCATTGAAAAGACGACCGGAGGCGGATCGTACCGCTATGGACAGAGCGTTACCATCGATGCGGCAGTAAAAGAAGGCTATCACTGGTTAAACTGGAAAGGAAATTATAAAGGCGGATCCGGTGGGGAGCAGACCGTAGATGCTAAGAAGTTTGTATTTACGATGCCGGCCGGAAATGTCACGATGACAGCCAATGCAGAGGCAAATAAATATACGATCCATTTTGATCCGAACGGTGGAGCCGGACATATCGATGATATTGAAGCAACGTATGATGAAGATGTAACGCTGCCGGATGTATGGAATGCAGACGGAACAGCAGCCTATGTGAAATATACACTGGATGGACAAAACGTGACAGAGGATGTGATTGCCGGAGTGATTCCAAAGGCAATGATGGATGGATATGAAGAGGAAGAAACGGAAGATATGGAGGATACCGAAGATCCGGAGGATGTCGAAGAGACAGAAGTGACAGATGATCTGGATGACTTAGAGGAAGAAGACAACGAGGAAAATAAGAAAGCCGAGGAGCCAAAGAAAAAAGTCTACACATCTGTATTTATGGGATGGTCCTTAGAAGATGGCAAAGACACCTTTATCCCACAGTGGA
The DNA here is from genome assembly GCF_003463035.1 of Roseburia sp. OF03-24. Taxonomy (NCBI): domain Bacteria; kingdom Bacillati; phylum Bacillota; class Clostridia; order Lachnospirales; family Lachnospiraceae; genus Roseburia; species Roseburia sp. OF03-24. The sequence continues at coordinate 6,710 of NZ_QSCK01000051.1, forward strand.
AAGCCGGGGATATCGTTCGGAACCTTGTGGCAGAAGATGGTGGAGAGATCACACTTTATGCTGTCTGGGACGACTGTCCGTGGATCAAGGCACAGGATCTCTATTATACTTTAGAGCAGGCACAGAGTGGTTTTATCACGGAAGAAGAAATCTTAAGCCATGCAACGGCAACCGACCGGGAAGATGGAAGTCCGATTTTACCTGGAACCAATCCGGCACCGAGTGATCCGGAAGTTTTCACATCCTTCACGATCCCGGACTACCAGGCAGAAGAATTTACAAATCTGCAGCATGACTTTGCCACATCCGAGAATTTAACCGTGGTAGACCATGTGGGAAACACTTATGTGAAACAGATCATGGTGCATGTGATCGATACCACACCGGTGAAAGTAAAACCGGAAGGAAAGACCAGGTTTATCAGTGAAAAATATTTTAACCTGGATCATGAACATGGCGGATTGGAAGAAAATTCTATCTGGATGACAGATGCGGATTATCACTCTGCACTGCAGAAAGCATTTGATAATTTGAAAAACGACACGCCGGAAGATGAGTTTTTGATCCCGCATGAAACGATTCTTGAAATGAAACAATATGTCCAGGAGCACGGGATCGGAAACAGTAAAGAGCCTGGAGCATTGACAGAGCTTTATAATCGGTTCATGGCGCCGAATAAAGTAGAATAATTGCGACGTCGCAACAAAAATTTGAAAGGGAAAATTATTTATCAAGTTTTGAAAATTAGCTTGATAAATAATTATAAAATAATTATAATATAATTATGAAAAACATAAGATTTGAATGGGATGAAAATAAGAATAAAATTAATAAGAAAAAGCATGGCTTATCTTTCGAGGAAGCAGTAGAAGTCTTTGGAGACGAAAACGCTATCCTGTTTGATGATCCAGACCATTCGCTTTATGAAGACAGATTTCTCATCATTGGCGCAATTAAATCAACGAAAATATGCATTGTAAGTCATTGTTATCGTGATGATGATAATGTTATTCGTTTAATTTCTGCAAGAGAAGCAACAAAGAGTGAGAAAAAGATATATCAGGAAGGGTGGTAGAAATGCGAGAAGAATACGATATTAAGAATTTGAATCCGAGGAAAAACCCGTATTCAAAGAGGATTAAAAAACAGGTAACAATAAATCTTGATGGGGATGTGATCGATTATTTTAAAGCGCAGTCGGAGAGTTCCGGGATTCCATATCAGACGTTGATAAATTTGTATCTTTCGGATTGTGTTGCGCAAAAAAGAGAGCTGCAGATGTCCTGGAAATAAGGAAAAGAGAAAGAAAAATAGAATAAGCAATAAATGTAAAAGGAAGATGACAAAAGAGCATCTTCCTTTTTTGTTGTCTGGAAAATTAAAATGTTTTTCCAGTCTCCCGATCAACGATCCTGACATCACAGCCAAGAGCATCTGCTATTTTCTCAACATCTGAGTAACTCATGGTATCACGATAGAGCTTGGTACTTAAAGGTTGTGGTTTCATGCCGATTTTTTCAGCTAGATCGGAAACTTTGATGTTTTTTTCTAACATTGCCTGTTTAATTTGTTTACTTGCACTCATGTTATCACCTCTTGAAAATAATAACATAGAGATAAAATATATTCAAGCACAAATAAAAAATATTCAAAAATGAGCATAAAAGTATTGACAATATATTCAAAATCGACTATAATATAATCATAAAGAACAGGAAAATAAATTACAGGGAGGACAAAAACATGATTTATAGAATTAAAATCGAGGGAAAGGAATACAACGAAAATTACACATTCGAGACACCAAAGGAAGGGGATATTCTGGATGAGTTGAGAACGATTGTTGAGGACATGGAAGAAGGAAATATTGACAAACTGGAAGTTGAGAGGGAGGCATAAAGTATTAAAAATCACCCGCCCCGGAGGTTACGAGGGTAGAAAGGAAAACACATGAGAATATATGAACAGGATTTGAAAGAGCTTAATATTTCGGTGGAAGAGTTTGATAACATAATTTCACATATTTATGACAAGACAGCCGAGGAGATGGTTGTACTTGCAAAAGCGATAAAAAGCGGCGCGCATGTCCTTCCAACAGTAAAAAGAGCATTTGAACGCGTTCTTGCAATGAGACAGGCAGAAAGACAGGAAGCATATAACATTTATTACAACAGATGAGTTGAAAAAAACTGAAACTATAAAAGCCGAAACGCTCCACCCTGGAGCGTCAGCCGCGGGATGATCGCCCGGCTCTGATGATGGCAGATTAAAGAATGGAGGCAGGAAAATGTTAAAAGAATTAACACTTGCAGAGTTTAAAGAGAAATTTCCACAAGTCAGTACATATGGATTGGAAGATCCGTTAAATGTGTTTTTGGAAAACGGGGAAATCTTGATCGAAAGAGAATGGAACGGAGAGGAGTACATTTTGAAAAATGGTAAAACCTACCGTCCGGTATATAAGCCGCTGAATGAAGATGATTATACAGTTATCGGCTATGTAGAAAGTTAGTACAGGAGGAAAAGAAATGGAAAAGTACACCCGCGTGCAGGTTGAAATATTATTGACTGCTGATGAAAAAGCATTGCTTGAGCATTATGTGAAGGAAAATAACCGGAGATATAAAAAACGCGGAGCAACTCGGAACTGGTGGACGCTGGAGAAACTGTTACAGTGTTTATTAAGCGATATAACCTACCAGGCGGTAAAACATCGCAGTGTCCGGGCTGTCTGGCAGAAACTGTCGTGATCCTGTCCCTGCCTTGTTTACAAATTCACATAGCGGAGGCGCTTTGATGTTTAGCGTCTTCGCCACAGGGAAAAGCTCCTTTCTCTTTGTTTATCAAAAAACAAAATAAAAGGATACCAGCAGACCTTAGTCGCAGGGTGGAGTTTGTGGATAAGCTGCTGTTTATGGAATCGTTGGTAACTGTGTGGGGAATGTGTGGGAAAATTGTGGGAAAGACGTTTTTCCTTTTCCATGATTTTTCCATGCATTATCCACGCGGTTATCAATGATGGAATAGCTGTTTATCCATAAAATCCACGCTGTTCTTACGGTGTTGCAAGACGGGGAGAGCGGCCGCTGTCCTGAAGGGTTTAGTGCTGTTCCGGAGGGGGTGTCCCGCGGCGCGCGGACGGAGTGTAAGCAGCGAAGCGGGGCGCCCCTCCGGGGCGGCGCTAAGCCCTTCAGGGCTTCTGCCGGGCGCGTAAGCGCCCGGCTTAACCCCCGGATTGTAACACGGGGGTACAAATGCGATAGGCGACTCTTAATTACGGGGCACAAATGCCGGAAATACGGCAAAAACTCCGGTAAAAACCTTAGTTTACATTATGACAACTAAGACCCCAAAAGTTGGCATGATGTAAACTATCTGCAAAAACACAAAAAAATAACCTGCCTGCATACAGTATTGCGGGGAGTTGCAGGTATTTTGAATTTTGAAAAAAACGAAACGAAAAAGGAATCTTTTAAGGAGGTGGAGAAGATGGCGCAGACAGAAAACAGTGTTACCGCTTATGATGTAGAAGACTGGAAGAACAAAGGCAGAATACAGATGTCACCGGCAGAGCGTGAAAGCTGGTTAAATGAAGGACAGCTTCTTTTAACTGATTACGCAGAAGGGATCGAACGGGAATGGGAATTGATCAAATTTTATAGTCAGCTCCTTGCGGCGGTGGCGGACTGGTGCATCGTCTTTTTAAAAGGCGCACATGGTCCGAAGTGGACGGACGGACAGGAACTTAATTATAAGCGCAGACGGATCGAATACCAGCAGGAGGAAATGATTGCACACGGCTTTTTTATTCCATCCGAGTTCGCAGATCTGCCGCCGGAGATGGATGTGAATTATATGCGTGGCAGGGAAAATATAAAGAAAAATGCAAAAGCAGCATTAAAACAGATTTTAATGGATCCGGATTATCAGTTTGTAACGGATCATGAGAGTTTTTTAGGGCGGATCCAGACAGCGTGCATGCGTGTGCGGCCGGATGAAGTGACCGGAAGAGTAAGAAAGCTGCAGGAAGCGATTGAAAACAATGATTTCCCTGGAATGCGGCGATATGCAGATTCCGATCCGGTCATTGCAGCGGCAGCCGTCTGCAGGGCAGAAATGGAACCAGCGTTAGATGATTTGAACCCGTTTTAATTGTGCTGATGCTAGGAAAGGAAAAAAATGGGTTATGTGGTGGGAGCCTTATTTTCAGATGAGGCAGCAACCAAAAACAGCTTAATCATACCGGCTGTTTTGGTGGGTGGAAGAAAGAAAAAACACACAGAAGGGAGGAATGTACATATGGGTGTGAGAGTTGTGATCCCGAACATGTCAAAGACGTTCGGAGCACTGCACTATGCCGGTGAAGGGGAAGCAGTCACCTGGAACATTTGCGGGGAAGACGTAAAAGGAAATTTCTACACGTTCTTTGCAGATGCACTCCGCGGGGAAGTCGTGGAGGCTTTAGTAATCGGCGCGAACGGATCCCAGCCGTTTGAATTTGGTGAAGCGGTCGTTTTGGAAAATCCGAGCATCATTGCGAGAAATCACGAGACGCGGAGTGATGGAATGAACAGCCTGCTTTTAATGGCAGATGGCATTTACCGTGAAGCGGATGTCTGCCTGGAAGATGAACCGGATGATGGCAGCTTAGACGAACTGGTAGAAGAATACCTGATGAAACATGGGTACAGCATTGTAAACCGGGATGAATAAGAAAAGACAGATCAGAAAGACAAGTAAAAACACGTAAACAGTAGGAGGAAAATATCATGGAATTAAAAAATGTATTTATTGATGCAGAGAAATCGTTAGGAAACATCACTTTTGCCGGAGCTGGCAGGGAAAGTCAGCAGCGTATAAATGGCGGCAGACATGCAGTTATATCGAGAACTTACAGTCTCTATTCTGATGTACAGCGCGCGGATAATGTTGAGGTTATCATTCCTGGAAAGGCAGGGGTAAAGCATTTTGAATATGAGGAACCGGTAGTGCTGGTAAATCCCCGTGTGGAAATTGAAGGGTACGCGATCAATAACAAGGGTTATGTGAATTATAAAATTTATGCGGATGATATCATTTCTGTGGATGAGCTGGAAGATGCGGGAGTAAAGCAGTGATCCGGTAAAGGGAATTATGTGCAGCACAGCAAATGAAATAAAAGAGAATGATTCAAAAAGAAAAAAAATAAAGAAAAAATAGAAAGATGGAGGAATAAAATATGAGATTTCCAGAGGGATTAGTTGTTGATACAGAGAAAACATTAGGAGAATTAAAGTTTGCGGCATTGCGCAGAGAAAACTACGCGCAGGACGAGGAAGGAAATGTGACCGATGAGATAAAAAAACGTACATATGACCTGAAATGTCAGCGCCAGGGGCACACGATCACAGTCAGTATTCCACCGGAAGCCGGAGAAAAAGCGTTCCCATACAATGCAACGGTAACGCTTGTAAATCCGGTAGTAAGTGCAAGAGCGGATGCGACGTTCGGAGGAAGGGCAACGGCAGACTGGTACATCAATGCGGAGGATATTGTATTGGCAGATGCTGCAGGAAAGCCTGCTGATCAGACAAAAGCTGCCGGAGCAGATGCGCCGAAAACAGC
>NZ_QSCK01000052.1:0-12255 GCF_003463035.1 Roseburia sp. OF03-24
GTGTTGTGCTGCCATGGACGGCAGCACAAGTCTTAATGCCCCCGGACAGGGCGTTTAAGACGCACACGTCACTTCGCCACAACCTATACCAGGCAGCCTTAGATTGACTTATTTTCGGACAACGGAAACAAAACAGCCCCGGCTTGATGCAATTTGCCACTCACAAAACTCCACCCCCCTTCGCCGGGGAACTCATAGCCCAACAAACCAAAATTTGGTGTGAAGTCCATGAAACGAAAAAAAGAGAAAGCGGCAAGCCTTTCACAACTTACCGCTTTCTCTTATTTTACAACCTGCTGCACGCTGGCTTTTTCCACCAGCCTTCCCTCAACAATGGTAATTCCCTGTTTATAACGTTCCCCGCTGACTTTCTTTAACAGCACATGTATTGCTTTATTTGCCATTTCACGGATATCCACCTCATAGGTTGTGATCTCGACATCACACAGTCCCGGAAAAAGATAGTTATCAAATCCAACCACTGAAAAATCTTCCGGAACGCGATACCCCTGCTCTTCTAACTGGTTAATGACCATGCTCGCCGTAAGATCGGAGTTACATACAAATGCTGTCGGCATATTCTCCATCTGATCCGGATGGATATCAACACCTACCACACCGCATTTCATATCACGATCTGGTATGATCCACTCTTTTGGTACATCAATTCCATGTTCTAACATGGATTTCCGGTAGCCAAAATAACGGTCTGTGATACTTGCCGTAAACAGTAGTGTTCCGACATATGCGATTCTCTCATGTCCATGTTCCAACAGATAATTCGTCAGCATATATGTACCGTAATAACTGTTTGAGATCACGGCATCACTCATCTGATGTTCATCATAGAAATCAAGATATACAATCGGAATCCGTGTGCTCTGCTGCAACGTTCCAAGGTATGCGGTATTCAGTCTTCCTATAAGGATCAGACCATCCACCTTGTTTTCCAAAACGATCTTAGGCAGTTTCGACTCCGCTTCATCTTCGAGTGACACCACCTCAAGCATGGTAAAACATTCTTTCTGCACAGCCCTTGTTGCCACACTCTGATACATTTTCCAGTAAAAGGATGCATACTCTCCTAAGTATTTTTCCGATACCAGCACCCCGATATTATAACTTTTTACTGACTTTTCTTTTTTTACGGCAGATGGCTGCTTGTATCCAAGTTCATCTGCCAATTGTTTGATTTTTTCCCGCATAGCCTCGCTGACACCTTTTTGTCCGGAAAGTGCTTTTGAGACCGTGACCGTACTGACACCAAGCTGCTCTGCAATGTCTGCCAGCTTTACTGCTTTTGCCATAACCGTCCCCTTCTTACTACTTTTTACTTTTTCGATTTAATCTTATTTCTTTTCCACAAAATGTAACAGTTTTGACTGGAAATCACCCCATGGATTCTGGATCAGAATACCTGCATACATTAATGTATCTCCCGCATATACAGTATCTTCGCCTTCCAGACAGTAATTCTTCTGCGGATCGAGTCCTTTTAATGTGATTCTTCTGCTCTTATAATTCGGACGGTTGATCACCTGCACAAATGTAACCAGTACTTCTGATTTATCTTTTGAAACCACCTCGTAACAGTCAAAATAATGATTTTCCTGATAGGAGGCGATCCTGTAATAATCGCCGCTTCTTACCAGATCATTGTATTTATGATACATGGCAACCTGTTTCGGGATCATCTGTCTGTCTTCTTCCGGAATCTTTGTGACATCCAGCTCATAACCGAAAGTTCCTGCAAGCGCTACATGACCTCTTGTCTCAAACGGTGTAACACGTCCCACCGTATGATTCGGACAGTCTGAAACGTGCGCTCCCATCGTCGATAACGGATAGATCATCGCCGTACTTTCCTGAATCTTTAAGCGTTCTACTGCATCCGTATCATCCGAGCACCAGATCTGTGGACTGTAATAAAGCATACCCGGATCAAAACGTGCACCACCGCCGGAACAGTTTTCCAGTAAAAGATGTGGGAACTCTGTTACCAGACGCTCCTGCATCTCATACACTGCCAGCACATAACGGTGATAAAGTTCACCCTGGCGGTCTGCAGGAAGTCCATAGCTTCCGATGTCAGAAAGCTGACGGTTCATATCCCATTTGACATACTCAATATTTGCACTGCGTAAGATCGACGCCACGCTCTCATATGCATAATCGCGCACTTCTTTTCTGGTAAGATCAAGTACATACTGATTTCTGCAGAGAGATCCCTCTCTTCCCGGGATCTGAATTGCCCAGTCCGGATGTGCCTCGTAAAGTTTTGAATCCGGTGAGATCATTTCCGGCTCAAACCAGATACCGAATTTTAATCCAAGTTTATTTACCTCATCTACCAGATGTTTTAAACCACCGTTTAATTTCTCTTCGTTGACATACCAGTCACCCAGACTTGATGAATCATCATTGCGGTGTCCAAACCAGCCATCATCCATAACCAGCATTTCAATGCCAAGTTCCGATGCTTTTTTTGCAATGGAAAGTAATTTTTCCGTATTGAAATCAAAATAGGTCGCTTCCCAGTTATTGATCAGAATCGGACGTTTCTTATCCTTATATTCACTGCGGATCAGATGATTACGGTAAAGTTCATGGAACTGGTGTGTCATGCCGTCATATCCGGTATCGCTGTATACAAGCACGACCTCCGGTGTCTGGAAACTCTCACCTTTTTCTAACTTCCAGCAGAAGTTCTCCGGATGGATTCCCATACCAATACGGACGGTATCAAACTGTCCTAGCTCGACCTGTCCGATAAAGTTACCGGAATACACAAAATGCATACCATAAACTTCACCCTGTGACTGGTCTGCATTGCCTGCCGCAAGTGCCATAAACGGATGTTCCTGATGGGAAGACTCACCTCTTACTGATTCCACTCCCATAAAGCCTTTTTTCACCTTGCGGTGTTCTAACATACGCTCCCTTGCCCAGGAACCATGCATGGTAAGCAGTGTAAAATCACGGTTATCCATATCCATGGAGAAAGACAGTGCCTTCGTCAGATATAACATTTCGCCGTCATTTTCGATCCGCACGCTTCTTGTGATGACATCCACATCAGAAAATGCCGTATAGAGCAATGTTACTTTCAATCCAAGTACCGGATCCTCGCATAGAAGTTCTAATGTCTCACAGGAATCTTCATCGCCGAACGTTGCGGGAAGTCCGGCAAGTCCCGGTTTTCCTGCATAAATTTTATGTGACACATAAAACAGTGATACTGCCGTATGGCCTCCCTCTGTTCTCACAGAAATACTGCTTCTTCTGTAATCTCCGAGTCCGTTTCCTGCATATTCCATCGGAAACGTATCATAGAATGATACTCTCTCTCTGTTATTTTCAGAAGGCACAAACGGTCCCTCTCCCGTGCGGAGCAGATACGAAATATTAGCATCTCTTAATTTCTTACCATAATATACATGACCGACAAAATTTTCTTTGTCCACGATCCCGATCACATAACTGGAGCCTGGCGTATCCAGTTTGAAAATACGTTCTTTCTCAAAGTATGTAATTGCCACGCTTCTGTTCCTCCTGTTATTTCAGCAAATCTTCTTTTAGTCCGGCAAGTTTCTTTTCTGCATCCTCTAAAGAGCTGCCCTTGACACCAAAGTAATATTTGATCTTCGGCTCTGTTCCGGATGGACGCATACAGCACCATGCATTATCGGAAAGTTCATAATAAAGTACGTTTGACTCCGGCAGCCCGGTCTTTGTCACTTCTCCGGTTACTGTATCTTTTCTTGTATCCTCTTTATAGTCACGGACTGCAAGCACATCAAAACCACCAAGTTTTTTCGGAGGATTCTTTCTGGAATTGCTCATCAGTTCCTGAATCTGCGCTGCTCCATCGATTCCTTTTAATGTCTTTGTCTCAAGTCCTTCTCTGTAGTAACCGTATTTTTCATACATTGCAAGCATTTCATCCCACAGTGTCATGTTGTTCTTTTTGCACCAGGATGCTACTTCACATAACATCATGACTGCAACGCAGGCATCTTTATCCCTTGCATAAGTACCGGCAAGACATCCGTAGCTTTCCTCTAAGCCAAACACATAATTATAGGTATTCTGCTGCTCGAAGAATTTGATCTGCTCTCCGATATATTTGAATCCTGTTAAAACTTCGATCAGTTTTACGCCGTAAGATTTTGCGATTGCTTTTGCCATATCGGTGGTAACGATCGTCTCAACCAGTGCAGGATTTTTTGGCATAGTTCCCATTGCTGTTTTTTCTCTTAAAATATATTCTGCGATCAGCATACCTGACATATTTCCTGTAAATGTCACATATTCGCCGCTCTTTGTATCTTTGCAGTAAACACCGAGACGGTCTGCATCCGGATCTGTTGCAAGAACGATATCAGCATCCACTTCTTTTGCAAGTTTTAATGCAAGTTCAAACGCTTTCGGTGACTCCGGGTTCGGGTATGCAACAGTCGGGAAGTTGCCATCCGGTTTTTCCTGCTCCGGCACTACATATACATGCTCAAAACCAAGCTCTTTTAACACGCGGCGCACCGGAAGATTTCCAGTTCCGTGAAGCGGTGTGTATACGATCTTGATATCTTTTGCCATCTCTTTGATGATCTCAGGATGAATGGACTGTTTTTTCAGTTCTTCCATATAACGGTCATCGATCTCTTTACCGATCACATTGTAAAGGCCTGCTGCAACTGCCTCTTCTTTTGCCATGGTCTTTACCTGGTCAAAGGAAGTTACTTTTGCAACTTCTGCTAAAATATTTTTGTCATGAGGCGGTGTGATCTGTGCGCCGTCCTCCCAGTATACTTTGTATCCGTTGTATTCTCTCGGATTATGGCTTGCTGTGATGACGATACCGGAAATGCATCCTAACTCACGCACTGCAAAAGATAACTCCGGTGTCGGGCGAAGGCTGTCAAATACATATGCCTTGATGCCGTTTGCATTTAAGCAGAGCGCTGCTTCCTCTGTAAATTCTGTGGACATGATTCTTGAATCATGTGCGATCGCAACACCTTTCTCCTGTCCGTTCTGGGAGATGATATAATTTGCAAGTCCCTGTGTTGCCTGACGCACAGTATAAATATTCATACGGTTGGTTCCGGCTCCGATCACACCCCTTAAACCACCTGTTCCAAATTCTAACTGTCTGTAAAAACGATCCTCGATCTCTGCCTGATCCCCCTCGATTTTCTTTAACTCAGCTTTTGTATCTTCATCAAAATACGGATCTGTGCACCACTGTCTGTAAGTATCCATGTAATTGCTCATTCTTCTTCTCCTTTACTTCTCTATAATTCATTTTTTATTGTTTTTTAAATTATAACCTTTTTTTAAGTTGTTGTAAACTAATTTTAATCTTTTTACTGTTTTTATATTTTCATTTACCCAAAAAAGAATCATAATATTTTTTTACAACTTTTTCTGCAGGTTTCGCATAGATCTCATAGTCCATGCGCGACTTTGCACTCCGCTCCTGATAAAGTTTTGCATCCCATGACCAGAGTGCCATTCCCTGCACCCAGTCTCTCTTACTGCAGGCTTTAAACATATCTTCATACCACTCAGCCTGACCATCCGGGTCAGCATCACCTTTCACGCCCCAGTCATTCGGTACTTCCATGGAACCCTTTACCGACATACATCCTGTCTCTGCGAAGAAAAACGGTTTTTCAAATCTTTTTACCACTGCTTCAATACGGTCTAACTGATTTTCCCAGTCACCATAAGGATAATAACCGCTTGATGATATCACATCCACAGCATCCCACCATTTCACACGGTGCTCCTGATACTTATCCGTATTATAAGAAAGAAGTCCGTGATAAACCTGCCTGATATCCGAAAGCAGTCTGCGCCATTCCGTTTCACGATGCTCACTCATCACCATCTCACAGCCGGCAATAAACATTTCACAGCCATACTGCTCTGCGATCTTTGCATAATGAAGCTGAAATGCCGTATAAGATGTAAACCAGTTCCCCCATTTTGGTTCGCATGGAACATCTTCATCAAAAAAATTAATGTGTGCACGCCATGTTCCATTTTTGCAGTTTACCGTCGGTTTTAATGCCACACGAAGTCCAATCTCTTTCGCATACCCGATCATATCGATCAGCTCATCATCTTCCATCGTTGCTTTTGATGTGTAACATATCTCCTCAGACTGCGGTGTCTCCTGCAATCCTCCCGGCACAAATATCACAAAATCTGCTCCGGTTCTCTCCTTCATCATAGCAAGACTTTCCTTTGCCCCTGACTTTTTAAATGCCCCTGCACAGGCAAACGGTGCAAATGTCACTCCACAGATATATTCCATTTATTTTCTCCTTGCTTTTTCATTTCATCTAAAAATATAACATTCATTTTATACTGATCCTGTCATTAATATAGCATTCGCCCTGTATATCTGCTATAATTTTTCATGTCAAAAATTGTATAAATCTATTTTTATGACCAAAGATCAGTGTGAAAAATACATTTTTTACACTCAAAAATGGAGTTTAGTATGAAATCATTATTTGAATATACCGACAAATTAAATAAACCCTACGAATGTTTCTTTCTGGATGTGAAAAAAGAATGGCTGCCGGTACAGCCGCACTGGCATTATTTTATGGAGATTCTTTACGTAACAAGGGGCACCGCCCTGATGTATCAGAATGAACAAAGTCATATTGTTACGGAAGGCGATCTGATCGTCTTTCTCCCTTCCGTTGTTCATTCCGTCCATGCAGTGTCCGATGCCCCTCTGCAATATTATGTTTTAAAATTTGATTTAGGCCAGCTTGATTCCTCCACTTCTTTTACCGGTGGAAACTGGAATTTTTCTGCACTGTTTGGCAATGCTATAAACAATGAGCATGCCGATATTTATTTCCCGGAAGAAGTGCTTCGCTCTCTTCCCATACAGTCTTTATTTGATGACTGCGTCCGTGAAATGCAGAATATGCAGTACGGATATCAGATGATCCTGCAGTCAAAAATCAGGGAACTTTTAACCTGGCTTCTCCGAATCTGGCGCGATGACGGTTTTGACACGGACTGTTCTTTTACACCTCTGGCAAAAGAAAATACGATCTATACCATCACGGAATATATTGACCGCCATGCCTGCGAAAATATCCGCGTGGAAGATATCGCTGCACTCTGTCACATGAGTTATTCCCATTTTGCCAAAAATTTCCGCGAAATTTACGGACAGTCCTGTAAAAAATATATCGAATTTATCCGTCTCTGCAAGGTTGAGGATATGCTCCTTTTTACAAACTTCGACTTAAATTATATCAGCCAGGAAACCGGTTATGCTGACTGCAGCCATCTGATCCGTTCATTTAAGGAAAAATATGGAATTTCCCCGCACCAGTACCGCAGACAGCACTCCATATCCGGGCAGGATCACTGATTTGTCATAATTTCCCATGTACTGGCATCACCCAGCAGCGGCATAAGAAACATCATCACAGTGATCATCAATGCAGCGATCACAAGTCCGATGATCGAGGTGACAAGTGCCGCTGTTGCCGTACCATTCTGCTGTGGTTTTATTTTTTTCGAGCAGATTGCACCAAGCAGACCGACTAATCCAAATCCTGCTCCGTATCCGACGAATCCGGTCACGATACCGAAAATGCCAAGGATCAGTGATACCGTTGCAATATTTTCTCCCTCACGCTCCGACGGGATAATGATCTCTCCTTCCCTCATTTCCACGATCTCATCTAACTTGCTTTTTCGCAGTAATACAATACACGGAATTAAAAACAGAGGAACAGTCACTACAAGATTTAATATGGAAAGATTGCCGATCATATCTGTCATATCACCATTTCCAAAAATACCGCTTGCCATTAATCCTCCGAAATCCACAAGTGCATGAATGATAATACAGATCCATAAATTACCGCTGCGCAAATAAATTGCCGCAAACAAAACACCAAGCAATGTTGCCTGCAGTGCCTGGATCAGTGCACTTGATAACGGCACGCCGGAAAGTACATTCGGGATATGCGCTGCACCAAAGATCATACTGGATAAAATAATGGCAGCAAGCACTCCACGTCTGGTGTTTGAAAAACAATCTGCGAAAAGATTTAACACGATCCCACGCATGATCACTTCCTCATTCATGCCGACGAAAAACATTGTCAATATGTAAATGATGATCCCTCCTGCAGGACGCACGCCGTCCGTACCGGAAACACTCTGTAAAAATAACTGTGCAACTGTCACATACACACAGTATCCAACCATAAATCCGCCGATATAAAATCCCCTTAAAAATCCCACACCGGTCTTTTTTAACGACTGCTGATACCCCATAAGAAACAACACGCCGATCGCATAGACAGCCACACCGAGTTCAGCAATAAACTGTAATGTATAACTGTCCGTGATGGAAGTCAGATGTGTTGCTGCCACTCCGACCAGATTCATCAGCACTAAAAAAAGTGCCGTGATCACAATACCGATAATGATGACTACTGCCTTCGGCAGCCCTAAGATTTTGTTTTTCATACCAATCTCCTTTTTCTTTTTGTTTTATATTCACACTGCCTTTTGCAATGATCCTTTCATGTACTACTTTTCCCTGATATTTCCTGCTGTATCTACCGATGCATTATCAGAGATACTCTCCATATAAGTAAACAGGCTTTGTGCTGCATTATCATCCATCTGTTTTGTCTGTCCGTCTGACGCATAAACCGGGATCAGGGCATAAGAAACTGCTCCATCTGCTGTCACTGTAACTTTTACTGCTGCAGATCTGTCAATGTTCTGTCCAAAAATAAAATTCCCCAGACTGTAAAAAACAGGTTTTCCATCCATAAACTGTATTCCTTCCAGACAGTGTGTATGCGCTCCAACGATCAGATCTGCCCCTGCATCCATGCACTGTTTTGCCAGTTCACGCTGCACCGTATTCGGCTGTTCGCTGTACTCAGTTCCCCAATGTGGAAATACCGTCACAAAATCGCAGGTCTGTTTTGCCTCTTTTATCACTTCGATGAGCGCCGCCACATCATAACAGGTAAACATTCCCGGAGTGCCATTCTCGATTTTCCAGTCGACAGACGGAACTACACGTGATACGGCAATAAATCCATATCTTTTTCCATTCACTTCCACAACCTGCACCTCTTTTGCGCGCGCTGTGGAATCTCCTGCCCCGCCATATAAAATTCCGGCTCCATCTAATGCCTGAAACGTATCGGACAATGCCTCTCTTCCATAATCCAAAGTATGGTTGTTTGCGAGTGAAACGATATCCACACCCATCTCATTTAATGCCTTTACATAAGAAGGACTGCACCGGAAGGTAAACTGCTTATCCGCCATCGGTTCCCCACGGTCACTAAACGGGAACTCATTGTTTACCATTAAAATATCCGCTTCATTTAACTGCTCTAACAGTTCCGGTGAAACAACCTTCTCTATTCCACCTGCATCATAGGCTGCTTTAAATGCATTTGCAAACAGGACATCACCAGTAAGGATGATCGTTGTATTGCCTGAGTCTTTCGGATTATCTGCGTTTGCTGCTGTTTCTGTATCATCTGATGTGCGCTCCGTGCTATCCGCTGCGTCTGCAGTATCCTTTATGTTTTCCGTTTCGCCCGATGTATCGTCATTATCTGCTCCATCTGGTGCTGTTCCATTTTCATCCGTTTTATCTGCCGTGTCAGATTGCTTCTCTTCTGTTACTGCCGTCCCCGATGTTATAACAGGCTGTGTCTGACCACCAGTTAAAATTGCTGCGGCGATCACGCCCGCTACAGTCAGTATGGAAAGCACATAAAGTACGATTCTTATTGTTTTATTCATAGATCCTCCCATTTTTGCATTGTTTTCGTTTTTCTTTGGTTCAGGAAACATTACAAAAATGACGCCGATGTACAACGATTGTACGCCGACGCCACTTTTATCATAATGATTTGTTCTCTGATTGTCAACTGACGGAAAATCTCAGTCTACTCAAAATCAACTTCAATGCTTCCCATACCACAGTCAAGTTCCATGTTTTTCTTTGCACCTTCATTTTGGACTTCTTTATCACCACTGATATTTGTATAAGTCTCCCCATCCACTTCAATCGAACCAAGTCCACAGGAAAGTTTGTAATTGTACTCTTTTTCCTCACCATTTAAATCAAGTGTCATATTTCCCATTCCACAGTCTGCTTTGAGATTCCCTTCAACACTTCCATCCATGGAAAAGTTCCCGACTCCGCAGTCGATCGACGCATCACCATTCACTACACCATCTTCGATCTCAACATTACCGACACCGACCGATACATCCATTTTTCCATTTACCTGAAATCTTTTTGCTTCAAAGTTTCCGGCTCCGACTTTTAAGGTCAGATCATTACAGCTTCCGTCAAAATCTTTCCAATTCATATCTGCGGCACCAATATCAAAATTCAGTTCATCAAAAGAACTTCCTTTGGGCAGATACAGTATGATCTGTGGGGATTTCTTATAATAATGTTTTTTCGCATCATATTTAATCTTTAATGTATTTCCATCCGTTTTACAGGAATAATATTTTTCTTTGCCGCGTTTTAATACAACACGCAGCTTTGCACTGTCATCCGATTCCCTGACTGTAATTTCTGCAGCATCAATATCCATATTGATATTCTGAATGGAAGAAGCATCATAACTCTGGTCTGCCTCCCCTGATGGAACCTCTGTCGAGAAATCTGCATCACCGATATCTGACACAAGATCCACAATATCTTTATCATCTGCATCCAGATCATCATCGTCATCATAATCATCGTCATCATCGTCGTCATCATAATCATCGTTATCATCATAATCATCGTCGTCATCATAATCGCTGCCGCTATAATAGAGTCCAACCGGGCCAATATGCCAGTTTCCATATCTGAGTTCCCCGTTTTTTGCCATACGCCATACAGATGCTCCCATTGCAGTGCTTACACCACAGAAGATCAGTCCCACTCCTAACAATACCGCTGCAACGATCAATGTAATCTTTGTAAATTTTTTCATGCTGCCACCCCACTTTTTTTCTTTTCAAACGGTTTCTTACACAAACAGATGATTCCTTTGACTGCCCATGGAAGAAATACGCCAAATACCCATACAACTAAAAGTACTGCTAAAATACCAAGTCCTAAAACCAGAAATCCTGCTCCGGTCAGTCCAAGTCCAACAGCCACTCCTCCTGTAAATAAAGTACTGAATCCAAAACCGATCAGAAGAAAACCTGCAAATACAAGTGACGCCATAACCGCCACCACTGCAACTGCAATGCCAAATAATGTTGCTACTACTGCAAGAAGAAGTGAGGCTATGACTAAAAGCAATGTCAGCCAGAGTGGTGATGTGATAACTACCAATACGATCGCTGCTGCGCTCCATCCACTTTTCTTCTTTTCTGAAGTCTCCTCATTTTTTACAAACATGTCATCATTCTGATTCCAGTCCGGATTATGGTCTGGCGTGACATCACAGGTTTCACTCTCTTTTTCGATTCCCAGATTCTTTTTAATGCTCTGTGCCACCTTTTCCGGTGATTCAAGCTCCGCTATGACAGATTCTTCGTTTTCTTCCCCGGCATCTTCAAAATAGCTGCGGTAAAATGCCAGTGCATCTGCCTTTTCTTCTTCTGATATTCCATCCAGAAGCTGTTCTAACTGTTTTAAAAATTCTTCTCTTTTCATACCCTCTAAAGCTCCTCTCCTGAAAACAGTGCTGATATTTTCATGGAATAATCTTCCCATTCTCTCCGGTATTCGACCAGCTTATCCAGTCCAGGCTCCGTGATCTTATAATAACGCCTGTTCCTGCCGCCACACTCTCTGTCATACACTTCAAGGCATCCATCCTTCTGCAGTCTTCTTAGCACCGGATATAAGGTGGATTCTGATACATCAATGGCCTTGCGCACATCCTGCGTGATCTTGTAGCCATAGGTGCCTTCTTCTTCTTTCGACACAACAGCTAACACGATTGCGTCTAAGAGAGCAGCTCCTGTATTAAATACCATGCGCTCATCTCCTTTTCTTTATAATATTCTATTTCTTTTAATATTATTTATCTATCAATACTATATTTCATATAATATTATTTGTCAACATTTATTTTACCAAAAATAATATATTAACACACCCAAATGCTGGTTTGTTGAGGTATGCGTCGCCCACTCAAATGGTGTGTCGGAGATTTGTGAATGGCATCTTGCGCAAAGCCGGAGTTAATTTTGGTTCCATTGTACGAA
>NZ_QSCK01000053.1:0-11841 GCF_003463035.1 Roseburia sp. OF03-24
CGTACAACGGAACAAAACAGTCCCGGCTTGATGCAATTTGCCAATCACAAAACTGCGATATCACCCTTCGCCGGGGAACTCATAGCCCAACAAACCAGTATTTATTGCGTAACCAGTGAATATCAGAATATACGGAGGTATTACTATGGTGGAAAGAATCGTAGGTCTGATAGCATGTGTTATGTGTGCAATCCCTTTTTTATTGTATAAACAATGTTCCATTGCATTTCTCATTACCGGGACTGGATTTATGGTGATGCCCATTGTGGGAATAATACTGATATGTCTTGACTGTACGCTTGGAATTTATGTTATGTACAAAAAATACAAAAGAATTTTAAATATGTATTCATAACTTTCAATTTTAAGATAGCTTTGTTACCGGACAATATCGAAGAATGGCAATCAGATTGCACTGTATGAAACTTCCGAAAGGAATTTTGCCGGGATCTTTATATAATCCGGACACTATGTTGAAATGTCTGGAGTGGATAAAAGAAAAAAGCAAAGATAAAAATTGTTTGGGAGTATTATGTGCTCATGAATATATGTGATGAAGAAAAAATCTGATTGTGAAACGAAAAGATTTTTATGCCACTTCCACCAAAAAGAAAATTTACAGTAAAAAATAAGAACAGAAAGGACATACACATGAGACAGGTAAAAGTAGCCGCAGTTCAGATGAAATGTGAACCAGAGCAGGAAAAAAATTTGAAGAAGGCAGAAGAAATGATCCGCAAGGCTGCAGCGGAAGGTGCAAATATCATTTTACTGCCGGAACTTTTTGAAAGAGAATATTTCTGCCAGCAGCGCAGATATGATTTTTACAGCTATGCAAAACCCGTGAAAGAGAGCGAGGCTGTAGCAATGGGAGTACGCCTTGCAAAAGAATTAGGCGTGGTGCTGCCGGTCAGCTTTTATGAGCGTGATGTCAATAATCTTTATAATTCGATTGCCTGTATTGATGCGGATGGAACAATCCTTGGTGTGTATCGGAAAACACATATTCCTGATGATCATTATTATCAGGAAAAGTTTTATTTTACACCAGGAGATACCGGATTTAAAGTATTTGATACGAAATATGGCTGCATTGGTATCGGAATCTGCTGGGATCAGTGGTTCCCGGAGACGGCGCGTGCGATGGCACTGCTTGGTGCAGAATTATTATTTTATCCGACGGCGATCGGCTCTGAACCGATCTTAGAGTGTGACAGTATGCCGCACTGGAGACGCTGCATGCAGGGACATGCGGCAACAAATCTGATGCCGGTGATTGCGGCAAACCGTATTGGCAGGGAAGAAGTAGAGTCTTGTGATGAAAATGGCGGACAGAAGTCAGCATTGGAATTTTATGGATCATCGTTTCTGACAGATGAAACAGGTGAGTTACTGGTCAGTGCCTCAAGAGATAAAGAAGAAATCTTAAGTCAGACTTATGAATTGGATGAACTTCGGGAAAAAAGACTGGAGTGGGGACTTTTCCGGGACAGAAGACCGGAATGTTATGGAATTATCGCAGGTATGTAATTTATTGAGTATATGATGGAGGATGCAATATGAACAAAGATCCATTCAAAGAATATATAAAAGAATCAGAGCCTGAAAAGAGAAATAAAGGATATGCATGGCATACTGCAATTGGTCTGCAGGCTGTGGATGGATTAAAAACTTCGCAATATTTAGTTGATACTGCAATTAGAAATATTGAAGGTGATATTTCAATAGATGAAGCCAGTGAATTATTAAACAGTTATTATGAGGAAAATCCTAAGACGGAAAATGATGACAGAACGGAGGAAGCGGATAAGGTTGCTCTTAGAATTGCCAAAATTTTATCAGAAAAAGCATTTAGCTTTACTCCGAATGAATATATATCAATCCACAAGAAATTGTTTGTTGGGATTTATAAGCATGCAGGCAAAATACGTGATTATTGCTTTTGGAGGAGAAGAATGAACTCCACAATCGTTCAATGCATATAAGTGGCTCATTGAAAGCGGACATTGAAAATACAAAAGCGGACATTGAAAAAATTTTGACGAATATTGATGATGTTATCGAAAATAAAACAGTTATGCATGTGACTGCTTTATATGAAGAGTGCGGAAGGAATAATGTATTTGGACGTTCTGGTGTTGAGAGAATAACAGGTTTGAAATCTACAAGGGCATCAGAAATCATAAAATTAATGTTAGAAAATGATGTCATAGAGCCTGTTAGAGGGCAGGGAAAAGGAAAATATCGATTCAAATGAAGAAACGATAAATGATGGTTTGTGGTTAGCTTGAGTTCCCCGGTGAAGGGTGGTTCCGGGGTTTTCGATTGGCAAATTGCATCAAGCCGGGACTGTTTTGTTCCGTTGTCCGAAAATAAGGCAATCTAGGTCTGCCCGCTTAGGTTGTGGTGGAGTGACGTGTGCGTCCTAAATGTGCCGTCCGGGCACATTAGGACTTGTGCTGCCGTCCGTGGCAGCACAACACTGTGTTACGAACAGGCAGACTAAGATTGCCTAATTTTCTTCCAAAGTCACAAAACGAGTCCCGGCTTGATGCGATTTGCCAGCCGCAAGGTTGTGAACCACCCTTCGTCGGGGAACTCATTTTACAACCTTGGGGGTGCGTAAATTTTTGTGACATTCATTTCAAAAAGGTTGAAAAATCTCGACGCAATCTGTTATATCTATGCTTTTAAACATACATACTTGGAATAATAATCTGCATTATTAGTCTGGTAATTTACGAAATGATTAATGTAATGCAACATAGCAGATGAAACTTCAGACAAGTCATCAGGCTGAATATTAATGATACAGCACATTAGGATTTTAAGCATATTTCCATTCGTGCGAATATCAAAAATTCACACCCGCGCCCCCAGTTTTGAGATGAACCGCCCGCCCAAATGGTGTTCATAACCTGAAGTCTGGCATCTTGCGAAAAGCCGAAGTAATTTTGTGACTTTGGGAGAAAATTAGAAAATCTTAGTGTGTCCGTAGGTATACAGTGATGTTCTGCCACGGATGGCAGAACAAGGCAGCATCGAGTCATGGATGACTCGTTGTTGCCGGTCACGTCACTCCGAGAAAATCTAACTCAGACACACTTAGACTTTTCTTATTTTCGTACAACGGAACCAAAATTAACTCCGGCTTTGCGCAAAATGCCATTCACAGACCTACGACACACCATTTGGACGGGCGACGCATGTCAACCACAAACCAGTATTTGTAGGGAAAACTTATTCGTAAAAAACACAGGTACATTTTAAAATCTCACAGCAGAGATTAAAAATGGACCTGTGTTTTTATGTATCATATAAGATAGCAGAACAGCTATAAAAACTGTATGCTGAATTATAAAAGCTGAATCCCGTTTTTCTCACACTCTTTTGCGACTGCATCCGGCCACAGAGAAGACTGTACTTCTCCGATATGTGCTTTACGAAGGAAAAACATACAGATACGGGACTGTCCGATTCCACCACCAATGGTATAAGGAAGTTCTTCGTTGATGATCGCTTTCTGGAAAGGAAGTTTTGCACGATCCTCACAGCCTGCTTTTTTGAGCTGGGAGAGAAGTGCTTTCTTGTCAACGCGGATACCCATGGAGGAAATCTCAAGTGCAATGTCAAGTACCGGATAGTAGACAACGATATCTGCATTTAAAGACCAGTCATCATAGTCCGGGGCACGTCCGTCATGAGGCTCTCCGTTTTCTAAGGTATCACCGATCTTCATGATACATACGGCACCCTTGGTTTTGGTGATGTAATATTCACGTTCCTTCGGTGTATTGTCCGGGAACATCTCCTCTAATTCCTGGGTTGTGATAAAGAAGATATCATGTGGAAGGATCTCTTCTATATAATCATACTGGATCGCCATGTATTTTTCCGTTTTGCGCAGGCAGTTGTATACAGTGGTGACGGTTTCTTTTAATGTCTCAATATTACGTTCTTCTTTATGGATGATCTTTTCCCAGTCCCACTGATCTACAAAAATAGAGTGGATGTTGTCGGTATCCTCATCTCTGCGGATAGCATTCATATCGGTATACAGTCCTTCACCGTAATCGAAACCGTATTTTTTTAATGCGTAACGTTTCCATTTAGCGAGAGACTGTACGACTTCTGCCTCTTTTCCATTCTGTTCTTTGATATCAAAAGTAACAGGGCGTTCAATACCGTTTAAGTTGTCGTTGAGACCGGATAACGGATCAACGAAAAGCGGAGCAGAAACGCGGGATAAATTCAGGCGAAGTGCAAGCAGGTTCTGGAAAAAATCTTTTACTGTTTTGATTGCAATCTGCGTATCGTGCAGATTTAGTTCTGAATGATAATCTTTTGGAATAATTAAATGTTCCATCTAAGGTTCTCCTCTCTGGTATAAACCACATATTGCGGCATAATACCAATCCCATGTGCCTTGTATATGTATGAAAATGAAATTGACACACTAAGTTATTATAGCACAGCAGACCTCATTTTCAAGAAAAGATCATGTAATTTCTTGAAAAATACATGTATACAATGTAAAAATTAGCGGAAACGATATATGATACATATTGACGAAAAAAAGCAATGATTTTATAATTTATATTGTAAAATTTATGTAAAAAGAGAGGGCAGTTTATGAAAAAGCAAAAGACGGTGTCGATTAAGGCAAAGTTACTTGGTGTCATTATACCGGTCGTGATTGCAATCGTTGTGGTACTTGTTGTGGTTGCTTATCAGATATCTGCAGGAATTATCAAGAAATATTCACAGAATTTACTGCAGTCTTCGGTAGAGAATCAGGCGTCCCAGATTGAAGCGTGGCTGAATGAGAATCTTGCTTCTTTTCAGATGGCGAAGACTACGATCGAGAATTTAAAACCGGATGATGAGGAACTAAAGACCATATTGGACAGTTACTATGGATATAACAGCAATTATCCGGATGGACTTTATGTGGCAGATTCCGCAGGACAGCTTATAACGGCATCCGAATCGACAAAAAAGGAATCCGATGTAACAAACAGTACATGGTATAAAGAAGGTCTTTCCAGAGTCAATATGGCAGTCGGTTCTGCCTATCAGAATGCAGATGGTGTGGACGTGATCAGTGCTTCTGGCATTTTAAATGACGGATCTGATAAAGTACGTGTCATTTCAGCAGACATGACATTAGACCGAATTGCAATTATTGTAAACTCTTTTATTGAGATGAATGACGCGGAAGCATTTCTGGTTGACAAAACCAGTGGAGTGATTCTGGCAAATCGTGATTCTTCTTTGATTTCCCAGACGCTTGGCGCAGAGGGACAGAGTCATTTTTACCAGCTTACAGCAGAAAAAGTTGCGGATAAAGATTATAATTTTGTAACACTCGATGGAAATATGACGGTATTTCAGGAAGTAGAAGGAACAAACTGGCTTTTAGTATCTTACATTCCTACCAGCATTGTACTTTCTGATCTGACACAGCTTCGTAATATTATGATCGTGATCAGTGTGATCTGTATCGCACTGCTCTGTGTTCTAATCGAACGTGTGACACATGTTGTAATTAAACCGGTCAAGGAAATGACAAGAGTTATTGCGGCAATGACTTCCGGTGACTTCACAGTTTCCATCAAGACAAAAGGAAATGATGAAATTGCTGTCATGAGTCATAGTGTGGAGAAATTTATCGTTTCCATGAAGCAGATGATCTCCGAGATGGGAAATGTTTCCGGCAAGTTGAAGAATCAGGCTGACTCAAGTAAGGGTGTTTCCGGTGAGATGAGTTCTGCAGCGGGAATCCAGTCACAGTCGATGAGCGAGTTGAACGCGACGGTTGATCAGTTGTCTGTATCTGTAAATGAGATCGCGGAAAATGCAACACAGCTTGCAGGTGTGGCAGCAGATACCAAGAGCGACAGTGATATGGTTGAAAGCAAGATGCAGGAGACAGTTGCTGTTTCTGAAAAAGGACGTAAGGATATGGAGCGCGTTGGTGAGGCACTCTCAAATATCGAAGTTTCCATTCACAATCTGGAAGAGGCTGTTAATAAGGTAGGAACCGCTTCCGGCGAGATCGTGCAGATCATCAAACTGATTGGTGATATTGCTGACGAGACGAACCTGTTATCTTTAAATGCTTCGATTGAGGCTGCACGCGCAGGCGAAGCAGGAAGAGGATTTGCAGTTGTTGCAGCTGAGATTGGTACACTTGCAAAGAACAGTGCGGATTCGGTAGCACATATTACAGAGCTGATCACAGAGATCAATACATTAGTAGAAGATGCTGTCAGACAGGCAGGAAACAGTGCACAGGATATTTCAGGCAGTGCAGAATTGATCCACACAGCAGTCGATACATTTGATACGATCTTTAAAAATATTCAGGAAACGAGCACGCTGATCGGCAACGTGGTAGATAAGATCAATCAGGTAGACCAGGTTGCTACGAATGTTGCGGCTATTTCGGAAGAGCAGGCGGCAAGTTCCGATGAGATTCTTGCAACATCAGAATCCATGTTACAGCAGGCAAAGAATATTTCAAAGAACAGTGACCAGGTAGAACAGGAAGCAGATAACCTTGCCGTTTCTGCAGATCAGCTTGCAGATCAGGTAAAACAGTTCCGGATATAGAGAGGAGATCGTGCGATGAAGAAATTAATAAGTACTATCATGTGTCTGGCATTGCTCGTAGGATGCCTTGCCGGATGTGGTGGAAATACACAGACAGGTTCAATAGATGGTAAAGGATTAAAGATTCTTCTGTCATTATCACAGGCAGATACTTTCCGAAATGTACTTGTGGCACAGGCACAGCAGACGGCGGAAGAGTGTGGGGCTCAGCTGGATGTATTTGATGCAGAAAATTCCATTGAAAACCAGGTGGAGCATATCAAAAAGGCGGTCAGTGAGAATTATGATGTGATTTTATGCGGACCGGTTGATGCTGATACGGCATTCGAATTAGAAGCGCTTGCAGGTGATATACCAATCGTATTTTTTAACAGCTGCCCGGATGAGTCGAGACTTCAGGCTGGGAAATATATTTATGTTGGATCGGATGAATATGTGGCAGGACAGTATCAGGCAGAGTATATTCTAGATAAATTTGCTTCTGCGGATGAGATCAATGTGGTGTTGTTAAAAGGACCGAAAAAACATTCCGCGACAAAAGGAAGATCTGAGTCATTAAAGGATACTTTAAATGCATCAGGGAAAAAGATCAATTATGTCTTTGAAGATAACGCCGACTGGGAGCAGGACCGTGCGAAAGGGATGTTCAATATATTTTTAAAGACAGGACAGAAGTGTGACGTTGCTGTCTGCAACAACGACTCTATGGCACTTGGTATCATTGATGCCTGTGATGCAGCAGGAATCAGTGATGTGACGGTACTTGGAATCGATGCGACTGCAGACGGATGCAAAGCGATTGAAGATGGAAAGATGGACTTTACCGTATACCAGTCCGCAGTCGGACAGGGTGAGAGTGCTGTTTATGCTGCAATTGCACTTGCAACCGGAAAAGATGTGACGACTTTAGAGGGAGCTACCGCAGATGGCTTATATGTATGGGTACCATTTGAAAAAGTAGACAGTTCTAATGTTAAAAATTATGAATAGAAAGCGTACATAAAAATGGAATATACACATGTAAAACACACGTTTTCGCCAGTATATAATGAGGAATCCAGGATATTAATTCTGGGTTCCTTTCCGTCTGTAAAGTCGCGGGAGAACCAGTTTTATTATGGACATTCGCAAAACCGTTTCTGGAAGCTGATAGCGGGAATTTTTAATGAACCGGTGCCACAGACGATTGAGAAAAAGAAAGATTTGCTTTTAACGCATCAGATTGCTGTGTGGGATGTGATCGACTCCTGTGATATTGTGGGTTCTTCTGACAGTTCTATCAAAAATGTTGTGCCGAACGACATGAATGTAATCTTATCGGGGGCAGATATTCAGGGAATCTTTGCAAATGGTGGAAAAGCGTATCAGCTTTTTGTAAAATACTGTAGTAAAGAGGGAATGCCGCCTCTTGGCAAACTGCCATCCACAAGCCCTGCAAATGCGGCATGGAGTCTCGAACATCTGACGGCGGAATGGAAAGCGGCATTTGGAATGTATTTAGAAATAACAGAATAGAAGATGAAGAACAGCACAGGAAGGGGATAAATTTGAAAAAAGAAGAAATGACAAATATGGATTTCCTGCTTGAGGCAGTGGGAATCGTAGCTGCAATGATTTATCTGGGACTGCAGATTTATTATGGAATCGTATATGGAGTGGCATTTACCGGAATTATTTTAAATGCGGTGATCCTGATTCTTGTATATGTTGGACTGACGCTGCTTGCACGTTATCCGGAAAGGGTAAATAACCTGCCGAAAGAAATATGTAGTGGGAAAATAAGAAAATATACGATCCATATGGTGCGTGCGGTCAAGCTGATCTTTGTGCTCAGCCTTTTATTTACCAGTATCTGTGATGCTGCCGGGGTACAGATCAATAAAGGGTATAGTCTGGTGACGGTTGCATTGATCGTTATTGTGACAGTGGTGTATGAGGGGAAGATCATTAAGCTGCTGCGTGGGAAAAAATAAGTATATATATAAAGAAAAGACGATTCTGAATGGAATCGTCTTTTCTTTATATAGAGTGATCAATGTCTGCGGAGTGGGCATTTTATGTATTCTTATTACTTTGTATCAACGCGTCCAACAAGATAATCGATTGAGCAGTGATAAATATCTGCTAACTTTATGAGAATGTCGATTGGAAAATCACGAATACCTTTTTCGTAACGGGAATAAACATCCCGGTGCAGATCAAGCATGGCAGAGATTTCTTTTATAGTAAGATCATTGTCTATTCTTAAGTCCTGAATTCTTTGAAACTTCACGTGAGTGTCTCCTCTAACTTAATAGACAAATTATAATCAAAATGCTATAATTTAATTCATAATAAGACCGTTTGGTCGTATTAAGAGAAATGAGATATCTGCGAAAGGAGACCAGTTATGAAAAAACGTATGATAGCATGGATGCTTTGTGCCTGCATGACGTTTACGGCAGCACCAGAAATGCTGCTGGCGGATGTGGCAGGGAATGCACAGCAGACACGGGAAGAAAACAGTTTCAAAGAGAAAGAGACTGCGGAGACACAGACTGCAGAACAGGATGATGAAAAGTCAGCAGTGACAGAGAAAACGGAGACAGACCAGGCAGGTGAAGAAGATCATAATGCCGGACGTCTGGCAGAAGAAATGTCTGGGATGGCGGAGACGAAGATTGTCACGGAAGAAGCAGAAGATTCGGACGCGGAGATTGTTACGGAAGAGACGGAAATAAATGAATCAGGGTCAGCTGGGAATGTCTGGACAAGCGAATCGGAGGTGATGGAAGATTCAGAGACGGGGATTGTCACGGAAGAGACGGCAGAAACAGAGCAGGTTGAAACCGAGACAGTTACGGAAGAAACGGAAAGTATCGAATTGACCGCAGAAGAACAGGAGCAGATCGAACAGGAGGTTATGGATGAGATCTCATTTTTTTCTGCGTCTGACTCGTACAGTCTTACAGAAGAACAGCTTTGCATGTTAGCGCCATCATATCTGAATAATCAATCATATGATGATATTATTGCAAAATGTGGAGATATGTCTTTAGAGGCAATCAACAGTGTCTCTGCTACCGATGAGACAGTTGCGTCATTTATGTACAGCATAAAGACAGGCAGCAGCGTTTTGTGGAGTGAATTCTGGTCAAAATGCAATCTTGGCGATAATACTTATGAAAGTTTTGAAAAACAGGCTGCAAGGAGGGTTGTATATGAATATTTGCAGGCAAATCAGAACCTTACCAAAACAGCGGGAGAGGTAGAGAAAAACTTAAAGATTGTCAATAAAGTATACGATTTTTTGAAAGACAAGGATAAAGAGGCATATCGGAAAACTCTGGTGGAGAATAATAAAAACAAATTGCTGTCAGATGAAAAAATCGGGGAAATGGTGGACGGTCTATATGAAAATATGGATCTGTTCATGAAATTCACAAATGATACAAATGAAATTTTCCTGATGGTCAGCGGTATGATCGAAATACAGGAGATCGAAGTTCAGGCTATCGACGATCTAATGATCATTCATGAACATGTCAAAGATCCGTCTATCTATAATGAACTGATCACATTGCGCAATGAAATTGTAGAAAACCCGGCGCAGTATATTGTAGATCATTATATGTCGGATAAAGTGCTCAGTGTCTTACAGAAAGAGGCAAAAAAAGCAGCCGGAAGTATTGTCTCAGGCGTGTTTGATTATAGCAGTCTGCCGTGGGGAATCGTGAATAAAGCAGCCGGGATGATTGCATCTGTGTATGAACGTTACAATCCATCTGTTTCGGATATCGTCTATTCATCATTGTTATATCAGTACTGGATGGATTCAAACAGGGCAGTCGCACATTACCAGCATTTGTTTTACACTGGAAAAGGGACGAAAGATGATATCCGTTATCTTGAGGCAGCAGTTAATTTTAATGCAGCATGTACGAAAATGCTGCTGTCAAAATCAAAAAATCTGGTAAAAAACAGGGATAAAAGATTATATACAAAGATGGACTGCTGGGAGAGCAGCATGGGTTCGGAAGTAAATTATGAACTTTACATTAACAGCTGTCTTTCCAATGCAACAAAGGCAGTGAATGATGGCACATTAACAATCAAGGACGATTCTGCAACGATCAGGGATAATAATGGAAATGTCATTGACGAAAATTATGACAGTACAGCCAGTATCAAAGCAAAGTTTGCAGCCATTCAGAGCCAGTACAAACCGAATGTGGGGCAGACGTGGAACGGTGACTGGGGTGGAGCAATCCAGTGTTTTGGATTTGCAAGAATGGTATTTTATCAGTTGTTCGGCTGTAATATGCCAAACCGTTATTATGGAAACGCAAGATATAAATACCAGAGTGAAGAAAATGTAGATCTGGTGGGGCAGATTTCGGGAAGCAGTGTGACAACAGACAGTGCAAAAAATCTGTTGCAGCAGGGAAAACTTGGCGATATCATACAGGCATGTGGCAGTGGTAACGGCGGACAGCATACGATGGTGTTTGTCAGTGCGGATGATAACGGTGTCACGGTATATGACTGTAATGCAAGGTTAAGTGCGTCAGAACCGGCATGTGTGATCCATCAGTGGACGATAAAGTGGAGCACATGGGCATCATATTATGGCAGCGGCGATAGTTCCAGTGAAAATGGAATTTCCCTGTACCGTGCCTCTAACTATGCCCAGATTTATGGTGACGGGGATGGAATGTTCTATGATGATTCCGTTAATTTTGTCATTGAAAATGGTGTGCTGAAAAAATATAACGGCTGGCAGACTTTCGTGGAAATACCGGATACGGTAACGGCAATCGGGGATGAAGCGTTTAAAAATAATACAAGTATGGTATCGGTCAGCATACCGGATAGTGTAAAAAGTATTGGAGACAGTGCGTTTTATGGATGTACGTCACTGCTTGGTGTTGTGATACCGGACAGTGTAGAAAAAGTTGGCAGGTGTGCGTTTCAGAAGTGCAGCAAGCTGGCGAGTGCGTATTTACCGGTGAATGAGAAGTTTACAGTGATAAATACATGCACATTTTATGAATGTGTATCATTGAAAGAAATTATTGTACCGGATAATATAGTTAAAATAGAAGATAATACATTTTGGTCATGTAGCAAATTAAAAAATGTAAAGTTGTCTTTGAATCTGGAGTATTTGGGAAGATATACATTTAGTCATTGTGACAGCCTTGAAAGTATAAAAATTCCAAAAAGCTTAGAGAAATGTGGATTATA
>NZ_QSCK01000054.1:0-10910 GCF_003463035.1 Roseburia sp. OF03-24
ATCCACAATAACAGAGTATTTTTGGTATAAATCCAGATATCTCCATCGGAGAAGAGTTTTTGATAATTTTCAAATCCGACAAACCTTGGTCCAACCTGTGTTAATCCTGACATATAGTTTTCAAAGAAACTGTTGTAAATAGTGCTGATCAATGGAATCAGCTGAAAAACAACATATACTACAATAAAAGGAATCAAAATGATATATCCCCATTTATTGTACTTTACTACCTTTCCACTGCTTTTTTTCATAACAGCCCAACCTCCTTTTTCAGAGTACATTTTCTCATCCACAGAGCTCACAGCATCCCTCACTTTTCTTCTGTGTAAACATGCTGTCAGCTTTGCGCTAATGGTTTTACATAATCAACCGCACCTGCCTTCCTTACGATCTGGCAGGCGCAGTTTCATTCATAGTAACAGAACTTAGTGTGAAAAATACATTTTTCACACGCAAGATTTGTGCTTCGCACAAACTTGTGATGCGCTTAAAAACAGCGCAAGAATGGAGATTAATATGTCAATTCCGGATATTTCTCTAAAACTGATTTGTAGAACAGATCTAATGCTTCTTCTTTCGTTGCACTTCCTTCGAAGTAGTTCTTCATTGCATGCTGGAACTCTTCGTTACAACCCTGATCATAGGAAGAAAGATTGCTTAAATCAAGTTTGGAAACTCCTGAGCTGTAAATACCAAGTGGATTCTGTCCGCCTAAGATCTTGCTTGAGTAAGAGCTGTCTGCCATCTCAGCAATTACGTCCTGATTGTTTACAAAGTCATCATCTTTCTCAATGATATCTTTCATAACATCATCATTGGTTGTCATCTGAAGCATGATATCTTTTACAAGGCTTGGGTTATCCGTTCCTGTTGCTGCACAGATCCATGTACCACCCCAGAAGAAGCCCTGCGGTCCTTCGGTTGCGCCCCAGCCACCGTTGTAACCGATACTGCCTTCGGTATCTGCTGCCATTGAAAAGTTTACTAACCATGCAGGTCCAAAGTAGCAGAATACATTTCCTTCCGGATAGAAACCTTTCTTCCAGTCATCACTCCACAGTTCGTATGTTCCTGTCTCACCTGCATCTACAAGCTCTTTGGAATCATCAACCCATTTCATAATGTTGTCATCAATATTGATCTTGCCATCAACAACCCATTTGGAAGTAACGTTGTTGGAATATACACGGTAAGTATCGTTTGCGGAAGATGTGATGGTGTAGCCTGCATCTTTCATCTTCTTTGCTGTATCATTGAATGTATCCCAGTCTTTCACATAATTCTGAACCTCTGCCGGATCATCAGAACCTAATACTGCTTTTGCTGCATCTCTGTTATAGAATAATACGCCAGGACAGCCCTGCCATGAAACACCTTTTAATACGCCGTTAGAATCTGTAACAACATCTTTGGTGTACTGGTACTGTTTGGAAAGATCAGCATCGGTAATTCCAAGATCTGTAACTGCCATTGTGTAATCTGTATCAACATATTTCAATGCGTAATCGGCTTCTACCAGAAAGATATCGATCTTGTCATCTGCTGCTGCATCTACCTGTTTTAATAAGGTTGCATCCAGATTGTTCTGATATGCCATATCATCACTTGGGGTAATGTTCCATTTTACAATTACATCACCGATCGTTCCTGTAGTTGCATCCACCTCTGTATATCCTGGATAATGATCTGTCAGACGGCTCTTAAATTCCTCGTTCCAGCAGTAAATATTAAGTACCTTTCCTTCATCAGAAGTACCTGCCTGTGCATCTGTGCTTTCTGCTTCTGTTGCCGGAGCATTTTCATCTGTAGCTGTTGCATCGCTGCCAGTTGCTTCTGCAGCATTGCTCTTAGCATTGTCGCTCTTTGTGTCATTGCTGCCTGCTGCATTTCCGCCACAGCCTGCCAATAATGTTGCTCCCATCGCTGCTACGAGCATCATACTTACAATTCTTCGTTTCATCTACTTTTCCTCCCTTTTCGAAATTCCTCTGGAACACTTATTTTCTTTTGTGTTCCTATCTCGTTTACAAGTGATATATTAACTGATTTTAATTTTGCATTATACTAAATCGCTTGAAAAAATGTCAGATTCATGACATAATGAGACAACCAGACGAAAGATGTACAAATCTGCAAATGAAATGATATTTTCATTTGAAAAATGTACAAGAATGGAGCTAATCATGGAACTTTCAAAAGAGTGGTATCACACAGAATTAGTCAACAGTGAATACGATATGCTGCACCGTTCCCCGACGGTAGAGTATTCTTTTTATAATGCGGTCAAAACAGGGGATATGGAAACTGTGATACGGAATTGCAAAGAAGATGCTTTTATTGACCTAAAAGGTACAGGAGTGCTTTCCCGCAATCCGCTTACGAATATCAAATATCATTTTGTTGTCACTACCGCCATGATCACACGCTATTGCATTGACGGTGGATTAGAACCGGAACAGGCTTACCGCCTGAGTGATTTTTATATTTTAAAAATGGATTCCTGTACCTCGATACGCCAGGTGGCAGACCTGCATCATGAAATGGTAAAAGATTTTACCGGAAAAATGGTTCTTCAGAAAAAAAGTGCAATTCTCTCAAAGCCTGTCATGCAGTGTGTCGACTACATCTACACGCACATCAAAGAACGCATTACCATCAATATTTTGGCTGAATATACCGGGCTGTCCGAGAGTTATCTGTCCCGTGTTTTTAAACAGAACCTTGGTATATCCATCAGTGACTATATCCGTGAAAAAAAGATTGAGAAAGCGACACATCTGCTGCGCTATTCCGATAAGCCGATCGTTGATATTGCAAATTATCTCTCCTTTTCTTCACAGAGCCATTTTATCCAGATTTTTGAAAACTATACCGGACTGACACCAAAGAAATACCGGGACGAATATTACAAATCCATGTGGTGACAGTCCGGTTTTTGCACTACTCACTTAAAACAACATCAATTCTGTGACATTTCCCAGAATCGAGTGTTTCGATCACTTTCTTACTAAGCCGTACCCCATATTCCGGCTCTGTTTCTAAAATGATCTGATCATCACACACTGCCTGTCTGATCTGACCATCTCTGCTGCTCTGTTTTTTCGGATTGTGCAGTATGATATGGAATTTCTTACCTGCAAACTCCAGCTGCAGCCCTGCATCGCCTTTTTCGTCAAACTGCTCCGGCAGCAGGGACGGTGCGATCACAAGGTCGCCGAGTTTTCCTTTTACGCCAAAGACCTCCGTGATCATGGTTAACATATACCAGCTTGCCGCACCTGTCAGATATGCATAAAGTCCTCTTCCATCATTATCAAAATACTCCGGCAGTCCCGGATACATTTTACTGTTTTCAAAATTCATGGCTGCATCAAGCAGTGTCTGCAGTACTTTATGTCCCTCTGATACAAATCCCCTCTGATACAGTGCATTTGCATACATGACCGCCATATGTGAAAATACTGCCCCGTTTTCCTTTTCGCCATAGGCAAATCCAAACATTCTTCCAAGATCAAATTTTTCTTCTTTAAAGTCTGTATTCAGACGATAGCCACCGGCTTTTTTATCAAACAGGTATCTGTCTGCACTCTTACATACTGCTTTTATCTGTTCCTCACCGGCGGTACCGCTCATGATCGCAAACACCTGTCCGGTCAGCATCATACGGACATCCTGATCTTTGCTGTACTCGACTGCATTTCCATGATTATCATAATATCCGTTAAACCAGCCCATACCATCTTCTGCACTGATCCATTCTTTTGATCTGATATGCTGCATCAGCCACTCTGCTTTTCCAAGCAGATTTTTTCTGATCTGTTCCACTGAAATAAGGATCGTCCCGCCTTTTATGTTATGTGCACAAAGACTGGTGTATTTTTCTAACAATTCCTGTTTTTTATCCGGACTTTCATATAAATCTGTTCCGTCTGCAAGCAGATATTTCATCTCTTCCGCCACTTCGATCCTGCTGATGCCTGTCTCTGCTTCCAGATGTTTCAGGCACTCTGCAATATCTTTCAGATTTCCAGCGTATGCACAGGTAAATGCCACACTTTCGCCCCTTTCCCATGCCATATCAAGCGCATCGTTCCAGTCTGCACCGTGCAGTCTCATCTCATTATGATCCCCGACATCATAAAAAGCACACAGATTCTGAAGCAAAATATGTTCTAAGATCGTTCCAAAATAAACATTGCCGCCCTCCGTGCGCTGTTTATTTCCATACACATGATCCCACGCATTATCATGTGCAGTACCTCTCTTTGCCTGAAGATCTTTAAAATAAGTAACTTTTTCCAGTAAAATATTAAGATCTCCGGTCTGATCCAGATATAATTTCGTTGTTACAAACGGCCAGAACGCATGATCCATCCAGACACGGGTAATGTTATTACGGTCAGCAATAAATTCTCCCTGTCTGCTTCCAATGATCGTTGCATTTGTTCCATCTATCCGGACACCGCCATAATTGTCCACGATCATCTGACGCACCACAGACGGCTCCATGATAAGCAGGGCAAGACAGTCCTGCCAGAGATCTCTCCAGCCGCGTCCGCCTTTTCCATAATCATGATACGGTAAAAAAGAGCATCCAAAGATCCTTCTTAGAACCGGCTGAAAGCAGATCCATTTCAGATAATTATCAACTGCTGTATCACCTGTTGCAAAATCGACATTTACTTTGTCAGTCCAGTGCTTTTTTACCGTTTCAAGTGCTGCTTCCACCTGCTTTTTCGTACGGTAAGCTGCTGTCTGTTTTTCGATCTGCTCCCTATCTTCCGAAATTCCTGCGAGAATCAGATACGCTGCTGATTCCTGTGGTTTTAAAGTAACCGACGCAAAACGCATTCCTCCTGCTGCCTCTTTTCCCTGCAGTTTCGTTCCAGCTGGCACGCCATCCTTCACAGTCCGCACAGTTTCCGGTATCAGATAACTTCCGCCCTCTCCGATAAACATTTCCGTTGTCGGATAAAATGTCTCCGGTGCCTCGCCTTCTCCTGTCGACCCATAGACAAAATATGTCGTCTGGTTCTTCTGGTGTCCTCTTTCATCAAAAGAAAGTACCGGACATACTTCCACGCCATACATCTTTGTCTCGATTCTATGTAAAAGTGATGTCACATGACGGTGATCCCTGATATTGTCTGCACTCCGTCCATAAACCGGAATCACCGCCATCGGTGTGATTTTCTGCTCATACTCTGCTGTATTGGTAAGTTCTACCATCATTACTTCCATTGCACCATCTAAAGTCACAAAGGAAGTCGTCTCTGCTTTTACCCCATACTCTTTTGATATTCTTGTCAGTTTCTGCCACATAAATCCGGCTTCTAAGGTGCTTTCATCCTGATCTTTCGTAAACTTTTCCGCTTCCTGTTTTGCAGAAGAACCACAGACAGACCAACAGCCTTTATCTTCGATCCGGCACCAAAAATTTCTGGTATTGCGGTTATTATGCAGATTTTCAATACTGACCGGTTCTAACAGAAAATGATTCTGATCTGTCTTGCTGTCCCCTCCAAGATTCGGCGTAATGCTCGATTTCAATCCCGTCTCTCCTGCCAGCGGAAGGTACAGACCACTATAATTTTCCGGATTGTGAATACGGAAAGCTCCATTTTTATCTATAAATTCAACTTGTTTCATGATACTCCTCATTTCTGCGTATAAAAAGACTTCTTTACTTATTTTGTCTTATGACATGATCAGTTCCACTTCTGTTGTCTCTGTAAGTACAGACTGTGGAATATAATTGTCCTCCATTTCCTGACCATTAACGAATAGTTTTTTGTATCCGCTCTCTGCATGTCCCGGATTTTTTACTGTAATGTGCAGATGGCAGCCTCTGAAATCTTTATCGATTTCAAACATTTCCCATTCTTTCGAAACAGCCGGTGCAATGCGAAGCCCATAAAGATCCGGGCGCATGCCAAGGATTCCCTCTACACACCCTACCATAACCGTGGAAGCTGTTCCTGTCAGCCAGTGCACATGCGACCGTCCAAAATTCGGACTATCCTTTCCTTCGGTAAACTGACCATAACAGTATGGCTCTAATTTTCGGATCTCTGCCCTGTCATTCTGTGCTGCCGGTGCATTTTTCATAAAATAGGAAAATGCTCTCTCTCCATGTCCTCTCAATGCTTCCGCAAGGATGATCCACCCCTGTGACTGAGAAAAAATACCGGCATTTTCTTTGGTGCCAGCGTTATAAATAACTGCAAGCGCCCCATCAAATGCATGTGCATGATATGGCGGATCCATCAGAATTGCTCCATATTCCGTGTTTAACCTGTCATATACCTGCTGCAATGCACAGTCTGCCTGCTTTTCATCTGCAAGTCCGCTGATCACCGCCCAGCTCTGCGGATTTAACCACATGTTCGCTTCCGGATCGGTACGCTTTCCGATTGTCTTACCATCCTCTGTGAAACCACGGATAAATCTGTCCTCATCCCAGCAGAGTTTCTGGATCAGCTCTCCCAATTTTTTCTGCTCTTCATTCAGAAATGCAATATATGCCTCATCTTTCTTATATTCTGCAAAAATACGCAGGATCGTCATCGCATAATAAAACTGCAGGGCAACAAATGTTGATTCCCCATCTTTTCCAAGACGCAGGCAGTCATTCCAGTCTGCATAAAGCCCTGCCGGCAGTCCATGCCCTCCAAGATGTTTCATGGAAAAATCTATTGCACGCTTCAGATGCTCGTAAACCGTTCCCTCGTCTTTATTCGCAAACGGAATCACCTCATCGATAAACGCCACGTCACCGGTTTCTGAAACATATTTGTACACGGTTGGGAACAGCCAGAGTGCATCATCCGCACGATATGCAGGGTGCCCTGTCTCCTGTACATAAGAGGCATCGTCCGGTGTATCCTCATGTCCCGGATTATGTGTAAATTTGACTAAGGGCAATCCGCCTCCATTGTCCACCTGGGCCGAGAGCATAAAGCGGATCTTTTCGACTGCCATCTCCGGTGCAAGATGGATCACTCCCTGAATATCCTGCACGGTATCACGGTAACCATACCCATTCCTCAGTCCACAATAAGTAAAGGATGCAGCCCTTGACCAGATAAATGTCATAAAACAGTTATACGCATTCCATGTATTGATCATGGTATTAAATTCTTCACTCGGTGTCTTTACCTGAAAATGAGAAAATTTTTCATGCCAGTATGCGGTCAGCTCCGCAAGTTCTTTTTTGCACACTTCTGCTGTATTCCTGTATCCTGCTATGATTTTTGCTGCCTCATCATCCTCTTTCATTCCGACTAAAAATGCGATATTCTTTGTCTCCCCCGGATTCAGATGCAATACCGTTGAAATAGCACCACAGCCGTTTTCATTGTAATTCCCGTTATTATTTAAAACACCATCTTCCACACCTTTGGGATTCCCATATCCATGATATCTGCCAAGGAACTCTTCCTTATCACCACACCAGGATGTTACGGCTGTGCCCGCAAGTCCAAAGAACCGGCTCACCACGGTCTTATGGTCAATTTCTTTTCCTTTTTCAATCATATCAAGATTGGCATGGATCATCTGGCGCACACGGTTCTCACAAAAAACAGTCCTTGTGATGAACTGTGAATACTGCAGATTGACCTGATCCTGTTCATAATTGCTGTTATTCGTAAACTCTGCATAACCGGTCACAGTAAGTTTTCTTTCTTTTTCAGAATCATTGGTAACACTCAGATTCCAAACTTCATAAGACTGGTTTAACGGTACATAATAACATACCTCAGAACTGATCCCGGCATATGCCGCTTTCATTTTTGTGTAAGCAGTCCCATGATGGCACTCGCTCTTATAATGCTCTAAATCTTTTCCCACCGGCTGCCAGGAAGCTGACCAGTAATCTTTACTCTCATTGTCCCTGACGTAAATATATCTGCCCGGTTCATCAAACTGGTTAAATACATATCTTAAAATTCTTCCGTTTGCTCCGGATTTTGCAAAACTATATCCTCCCGCATTATTGGATATGATCGCTCCATACTCCGGTGATCCTAAATAATTTACCCATGGTGCCGGTGTATCCGGTCTTGTGATCACATATTCTTTTTTATTTTCATCAAAATATCCGTATTTCATAGTAACCTCCATTCTTGTCTCAGTCTTTTTTCTACTGCCATGTTATATTAACAATAAAGGTTCTATGAAAATGGTTATACAAAATACGTCCTTAAAATAACAGATTCATGACCTGTTCTTCCGAAAGTATATGAGATACGATTTTCGAATTAAATCTCGTTTCGATATTTCAACGGCGGATTTCCGTACATCTTTTTGAAGCTCCGGATAAAATAACTGACATTTTCATAACCGCACCGCATTGCAACCTCCGTAACAGGAAGTGTAGTCTCCTGCAGTAACTGTCTCGCATGCTCCATGCGTAAATGATTGATATACTGTGAAATAGTAATATGAAAATGTTCTTTAAAATAGCGGGAAATATATTTTTCAGACAAGTGAAACTGGTTTCCAAACTCCTTAAGCGATATTTTCCTTGTAAAGTTCTGCTGTATATACGAAATCATTTCTTTCTCGGTAGTATTTCTGCCACTGATATTATTTTCTAATATAAAACCACTTTGCAGCACTCTCTTAAAAAACAAAAGCAATCTGCTTTTTATCTCAAACTGGATTATCAGGTTGTTCCTATTATCACTCGTATTCTCAGCAATTTCCTGCTCTTTCTGAGTAGCAGACAGTGTCAGATCTGAATGTTCCAAAGCGATCAGATTATCGCATATATCGCTCAATCCAGCACCAAGCTGTGGTTTTATCATCCGCTTTCCACTTTTCAGCGGTGCCATTACCTCTTTCTCTAATAGATCATTTGATTGAAACGATACATACTCCAATGGGAAAAGTAACGTATAGTAGTCCACTTTTCCTGTCTGCGAACCCATAAAATGCAAATTACCCGGCGATACAACAAATACTTCTCCTGTACTTCCTGTGTAGTTTTCTCCTGATATATTCACATTTAAAACTCCACTTTTTACATATATAATCTCAAGTTCGTCATGCCAGTGCACCGGAATCTGAAAGGAATGGTGGATATTATATATATGATATAAACTGAAAGGATACTTTTGCGTACCATGTGGTCTGTTTTCTTTTAATTCAAAGTACATAATATCCTCCGCATAAATAATCATTCACAAACAACAGTTTCATCTTACTCCACCAGACGCTTCGTCTTCCATTTCCCTGTTTTCCAGCGGAGCACCATTCCAACCGCTCTGGCACATTCATCACCCGCCATGCCAATATATGCCCCCACAGCAAGCAGCCCTAACCGTATGCCCAAAAAATACGTGCCTCCAACTGCCACCAGATACATAAATATTGCCCCCATGATCACAGGGAAAACAGCATCTCCGCTTGTTTTTAATGCCTGTCCATAGACCAGATTCGTTACACGTCCAAATTCGAGGAAAATGTCAACGACAAGCAATTTTACAACCAGATTTATCATCTGTGGATCGTCTGTGAAAATATGTACGATAAAATGTCCAGTCAATGCGAACATCACAGAAAAACAGGTGGCTGTTATCACTCCATAAATAGCAGCCTTTTTCGTTCCTTTATCACACTCTTCAAATTCTTTTGCCCCAATCCGCCAGCCTGTCATGATGGCATTTGCCTGTGCTAAGGCAGCACCTACACAGTATGAAAAATTTGCAATCTGAAGCGTATAAGAGCGCGCGGTAACATTCATCCCGTCCGCATCCATCTGATTCATAAAACGAACAACAAGCGTCATTGCAATATTATAAAGAGCCGTCTCGCACGCGGATGGAAAACCTATTTTTATGATCTGTCCTAATATTTTGCGTGAGGACTCCCTCTCAGGAGCATTTTTTGCCTTTACCAGCACTGCTCCCATAGCCGCAACCATGATCAGATTTATAACACGCGATATCACTGTGGCGATGGCAACTCCCATAACTCCCCAGTTCATGACAAATAAAAATACAGAATTCAAAATAAAATTAATTATATTTCCTGTGATAGATGCAAAAAGCGACTGCCTGGTATAGCCAAACACCCGAAGATAGCTTGAAAATATAGGTATGAGCGCATTTAAAAAACACGCACCGCCTACGATTTTCAGATAAGTTTCAGCAGGCGTAAACAGAGCCGGTGCAATACTTACTATCTCTAAAATTTTTCCTGAAAAAACAGCTAAAAATACGGACATCATAACTCCGACAACCGCATTAAAAATAAGTCCAAGCTGTCTTGCCTGATATGCAACTCCCGGCTTTCCTGCCCCGATATTCTGTGTCATTACCGCAACCATGCCCGACGATATAACTCCAAACATGATGATAAAAACACCAATATATGTATTTGCCGTACCGACTGCACCAACTGCCTGATCGCTTACCGATGAAAGCATCAGGGTATCAACCATTCCGGAAAGCATATAAAAAAGTGTTTCGAAGCATATTGGTACAAAAAGCTGTGTTAAAGATTTTCTTTGGATTTTCATTTGAACTGCCCTCACATCTGCACTAAATATTTTTCGTTTTTATATTTTCAGCAATAAACTAGAGTTTTTGCGCCATACTAATAATATGACATTTTGCGCCATAATTCTTGTAGTTTTTCACATAATAATTGCACTATTTCTACTTTTTATACAGATAACCATATTAATTCTTTTTGCGGTTTTGTCAATCAAAAATTGAAATCTGCTGTTTGACTCTGACATCATCTAACATTGCCCGCCAAATGCTGGTTTGTTTATGAAATAAATCATCTCCCCAAATGGTGTATCGTAGGCTTGTGAGTGGCGTCTTGCGCAAAGCCGGAGTAATTTTGGTTCCGT
The DNA here is from genome assembly GCF_003463035.1 of Roseburia sp. OF03-24. Taxonomy (NCBI): domain Bacteria; kingdom Bacillati; phylum Bacillota; class Clostridia; order Lachnospirales; family Lachnospiraceae; genus Roseburia; species Roseburia sp. OF03-24. The sequence goes on from NZ_QSCK01000054.1 coordinate 10,865, forward strand.
TGTACGAAAATAAGAAAAGTCTAAGTGTGTCTGAGTTAGATTTTCT
>NZ_QSCK01000055.1:0-10697 GCF_003463035.1 Roseburia sp. OF03-24
TTCCCCTTTTAGTAAAAGGAAAGAGGTGAATAACAAGTATGGATATTTTTAAGCTTGGAGACAAGATCCTTGCACTTCTTGAGGCGGTGTTTGGGTTTTGGAACAATCAGATATCCCTGGTCTTTGCAATGCTTGGACAGTCACCGGTCAGTTTCAAGGGCGGAGGTCCTTGGGCAGTTATTGAGGGTATTGAGCCGGTCTTTGTAGCGGTCGGCTCTTCCCTCGTTGTGCTGTTCTTTGTTATCGGTTTCTGCTCGGAAAGCATAGATGTAAAAGATGAGATGAGGTTTGAGTCTATATTTCGTATGCTTATCCGACTGGGACTTGCAGAATGGTTTGTTGCAAATAATGTCACGATTATGAAAGCGTTTTTTACTTCCATAGGAAATCTGGTGGGACTTATATCTGCCGGGACAACGACGCAGCTTGCCATTGACAGTACACAGGCAGACATCATTAAGGGACTCGGATTTGGTGAGAGTCTGGTAATGCTGATACTTACAGCTTTGCTTGCAATCATCATTATTATCTGTGGATTCTTTATCATTTACACAGTGTATTTCAGGTTCTTAAAGATACTGATTATTGTGCCGCTTGGTGCGATTGCATGCTCCACAATGGCAGGAAACAGAATGGTCAGTCATACAATGGCTACCTACTGCAAATATTTTCTTTCGTGTGTATTCGAGGCAGTAACGATGGCACTTGCAATTGTGGTATGTAATGCATTTATCAATGCAGGACTTCCGGCATTTACAGGAAGTTACGCTGACTGGGCACAGACACTTATCTATCTGTGTGAAATGACATTTACGATAGCAATGACTGTTGGAAGTGTGAAGGGAGCACAGACACTTACAAGCAAGGCATTTGGATTATAGAAGGAGGCAGAAATGGATAATGAAAAGAAACAGGTTACTTATAATTCAAGCATAACCGGAGAAACGCAGGTGACATTTGATATCCAGCAGTATATGAATAACAGGGCAATGTTTATCGGTCTTATGTGTAATGAAGATGGATATGAGGAGCCTTTTGGGGATGTGACTGTGAATTTGTCGGTTGCAGCACCAAATTACTGCGGATATCTGAATGTGAATGACATGCCGGATATTGAAAAGTTTATTACAGACAATGACATTGGAGAGTTTACAGGATTCACGCAAAGGAGTGGTTTCTGCGAATATCCGCTTTATCTGTTCAATGTAGATAAGCTTAGAGAACTGTGTCCGGATGGAATGGATAAGTATGAGGCGAATATTGGAATGACAAGAAAGCCGGAGACAAAGGATTTATCAAGATAGGAGGCAGGGACAATGGTAATCGAAGTAAACAAGGATATTGACCGCTATCAGGAATCGGTTGCGATGGGACTTACTGCAAGGCAGCTTATATTTTCCATTGCAAGCGTAGTGGTTGGTGGCGGTATCGTCCTTCTTCTTTACAAGTATATCGGTCTTACGGGTTCTGCTTATGTGGCAATTCCCTGTGTGGCACCGATTGCACTTGGTGGTTTCTATTCCTTTAATGGGATGAATTTCTACGAGTATATGGGAAAGAAACTGCATTTTATGTTTGGGAACAGGACACTTACCTATGTATCAACAGAGGGAGAGCCTGCAATAAAGCAGTTAGAAGCAGAACAGAATGAACAGGTAAAGAAGAAAGGCAGAAAGGCTGAACCGGAGACTGTAACAGCTGATTCGGCTGTAAAGAAGCAGGAGGAGTTTGAAGCAATGAAGAAAAAGACGAGAAACATGCTGCTTGGACTTGTCGCAGTCATTGTGGCGGCAGCAGCAGGCATTGCAGCATATAAGGCAATGCATTAGAAACGAATAGTATCTGACCGCAAGGTCGGGAACACAGCCCGCAGGGTGAAGTTCCCGGCGGGCTTTCATTATAAGAAAGCGAGGTTAGAGACATGGGTTTATTTACAGACGGATTTAAGTTATTAAAGAAGGCGAGTGAGCCTTTGTATAAGACACCTAAATCCATTCAGGAAACCATAGAGATTATGGCGGTGGCTGAAAACGGCATTTTTGAAGTGAGCAAAAATAAGTATTCCAAATGCTACCGCTTTCAGGACATCAATTACACGACAGCAACGGAGGATGAGCAGATCGGTATTTTCGAGAGGTATTGCAAGTTCCTAAATTCGCTGGACTGTAATTATAAGATTACGATCAACAATAAGAACAAAAACATGGATGAACTCCGTGACAAGGTTCTGATTGCTGAGAAAAACGATGGCTTCAATAATTATAGAAGAATCTACAATGACATCATTGAGGAGAAGATTATTGAGGGCAGACAGGGGATTGAGCAGGAGAGATACCTGACAATCACGATTGAGAGAAAGAACTTCGAGGAGGCAAAGGCACAGTTTGCTACCCTTGAGGCAACGATACACAAGGCTTTCATTGAGCTTGGGGCAGAGATTGTTCCGCTTAATGGCAATGAGAGACTGAAAGTGCTCTATGATTATTATCATCTTGGAGATGAGGGCAGCTTTGATTTTGATATCAAAAAGGCAAAGAAGGTCGGAGCAGATTTTAGAAATGATCTGTGCAATGGGATGGTGAAATATTTCCCGGACCATTTTGAGGATGAGAGTAAATTCTGCAAGGCACTTTTTATCAAAAAGTATCCGAGCAGTTTGTCAGACAGATTCATCAATGAGATTACTTCCCTTCCGGTTCATTCCATCACGAGCATTGATGTGGTGCCTGTTCCTAAGGATTTGACTACAAAGGTGCTTCAGAAGAAATACCTTGGTATTGAGTCGGATATCATTAAGCAGCAGAGAGTCCGTAATAAGAATAACGACTTTTCTACGGAAATTTCATATGCCAAGAGAACGGAGAAAAAGGAGATTGAGGAAATCATGGATGATGTCCGTGAGAATGACCAGTGCCTTTTCTTCGTGGGAGTTACTATTATTCTTATGGCAGAGAGCAAAAAAGAGCTTGATAGCGTCTGTGAGACAGTGGAGACTATCGGAAAGCGTAACAGCTGTACGATTGATACACACTACTTAAAGCAGAGGGAGGCACTCAACACAGCGCTTCCGATTGGTGTAAGACAGGTGGAGACAATGCGTACCCTTCTTACCCAGTCACTTGCGGTGCTTATGCCATTCAATGTGCAGGAATTAAATGACAGCACAGGGAACTATTATGGTATCAATCAGATCAGCAAGAATGTGAATATCGGTAACAGAAAGAAGCTGATAAACGGAAATGGCTTCGTTTTCGGAGTGCCGGGTTCCGGTAAATCCTTCTTCTGTAAGATGGAAATGGGCAGCGTATTCTTGTCGGGAGATGATGAGATAATCGTCATAGATCCAATGAACGAATACTTTGATATTGCTGAGACTTATGGTGGAACAGTGGTAAATATGTCCACTTACACGGATAACTATGTGAATCCGCTGGAGATGGATGTATGGAGCCTTGATCCGAATGATTCCAAGGGAATGGTAAGAGAAAAAGGCGAGTTTATGCTTGGTCTTTGTGAGCAGTGTATCGGAGACAGCTTAAATTCAAGACAGAAGTCAATCATTGACCGCTGCGTGAGAAAGCTGTATATCGACATTGCAAGAAGCAAAGAGAAGTATATCCCGGTGATGAGTGATTTTTACGATATCCTTATGGCGCAGCCGGAGGAGGAAGCAAAGGACATTGCACTGTCACTAGAGCTTTTCGTAAATGGTTCGCTTAACATCTTCAATCACCAGACAAATGTGGATGTGGATAACAGATTTACAGTATATGGCATCAGGGACTTGGGTACAGAACTTAGTCCTATCACAATGCTTGTTATGATGGAATCCATTCAGAACAGGATTGTTGAGAATGGCAAGAGAGGCAAGGCAACATGGCTCTATATTGATGAGTTCCATGTTCTGCTTAATTCCGAGTATTCTGCAAAATACTTGCAGCAGCTCTGGAAGAAGGTAAGAAAGCAGGGAGGTCTTTGTACCGGTATCACGCAGAATGTTGTCGATCTGTTGCAGAATTACACAGCAACCACAATGCTTGCAAACTCTGAGTTTGTGGCACTCTTGAAGCAGGCAAATACAGATAGTTCAAAGATGGCGGAGGTTATCGGGGTATCAGAGGCACAGCTTCGTTTCGTAACCAATACAGCATCCGGAATGGGACTTATTAAGTGTGGTTCTGTGGTGATTCCGTTTGACAATCAGATTAGTAAAGATACAGATCTTTACAGACTGTATAACACAAATATCCACGAGAAGATTGCGGAGCAGAAGAAAAAAGAGGCAATGTCGTAAGGATAACAGATGAAATTTATATGATTCTATAGTATAATCAAGAGGTCGGATGTAAGTCCGGCCTTGATGATTATGAATAAGGTATTACCTATGTTTAAGAAGAAACCACAAAGACCCAAATATGACAAGACGAACAAAAAGGCAGTTCTTAAATGTAGCATTTGTACTGGAGAACAGGTGGCTGGGTTTAAGGATATATATACCGGACACTTTGACGAGATTATGCTGATTCGTGACACAGCTGATTTGGATACATTTATGGAAATGTATGATGTGGCAACGATTTCTAAGGAATACTAGTAATCATTAAGGGATGGAAAATTTGAATTTGGCGGTGAGATAAATGAATTATATTAGACAATGATTTCTTATACTGCAGATAGGCTTGCAGAGGTGGATAATAAAAACTATATACAATTACGTAACAATGTGTTAGTATGATTAACAGAAAAAAGAAAGGCACATGAAGTGAAAGGTGAGGAGATGTATAACAGATAATTTGGTTTGAGCAAGACATATATGATTTAAGCCCTGTGGTACACAGGCTTGTTTTTGTGTACGCTTGAATTAGATTATCGCAAGAGATTTTCCTTTGTTTTCATTTGTGAGAATATATAAAGGTTTATTTGGCGGGTCTTTTTGTGTATGCAAAAAAGGCTCGTTTTTTACTTTTGCACACAGGCGAAAGGAGGAACCAATATGTTACAGATAAAAAATTTAAATTTAACACATAAAAAGGATTTAAGAGTCATACTTAGTGAATTTAACCTTGTACTAAATAAAGGTGATAAGGCGGTAATCATTGGTGAAGAAGGAAATGGAAAATCAACATTGATGAAGTGGATTTACAATCCATTACTTATTGATAATTATATAGAAGCTGAAGGAGAAAGGTTGGTCGGAAAAGAAATACTCGGTTATCTTCCACAGGAAATATCTGAAGAAGATAAAGAAAAAACTATTTATGAGTTCTTTTCTGCAGAAGAAATGTTTTGGAATAGAACACCGAAAGAGTTATCTGAAATTACCGGAAAATTCGGAATGACAAGTGAATTTTTCTATAGTGACCAGAAAATGGGAAGTCTTTCGGGTGGAGAAAAAGTTAAGGCACACCTAATGAGACTTATTATTCAGGATGTGACTGTGCTTTTGTTGGATGAACCTTCAAATGATATAGATATCAATACGCTGGAAATCCTTGAAAAAATAATAAATGACTGGGAGCACATAGTACTTTTCATTTCTCATGATGAAACTTTGATAGAAAATACAGCGAATATGGTAATTCATATTGAACAGATTGTGCGAAAAACAAAGACCAGATATACAGTCGCAAAAATTCCTTACAGAAAATATTTAGAAGAAAGATTTCATAAATTTGAGAGCCAGGAAAGACAAGCATTAAATGATCGAAAAGAAAAAAAGATTCGTGATGAAAAATACAGAAAAATCATGCAAAGTGTTCAGAACGCATTAGGGAACTGTTCCAGACAGTCACCAGCCGAAGCCAAAAACTTAAAAGATAAAATGCACGCAGTTAAGTCTATGGAACGAAGATTTGAAAAGGAAGATGAAAACATGACGGAGATGCCGGAACAGGAGGAGGCTATTTTCTTTAAACTGGGAGACAAAGATTCATCTATTCCGGCAGGAAAAACAGTTATAGAGTATACTCTTGCAAAACTTACGACTAAGGATGAGGAAAGGGTTTTGGCTGAAGACATTAACTTGAAAATAAGAGGCTCGGAGAAAATATGTATTATTGGCGCTAATGGAGTGGGAAAAACGACTCTTTTAAGAAAAATAGCGGAAGAACTTTCGCAGCGAGATGATATTAAGGCAGAGTATATGCCGCAAAACTATGAAGAGATACTTGATTTGGATATGACTCCTGTTGATTTTCTTGATAAATCCGGAGACAAGGAAGAAAGAACAAGAATTAGAACATATCTTGGTTCCCTTAAATATACTGCGGATGAAATGGAACATCCTATAAGGGAACTGTCCGGAGGGCAAAAGGCCAAGGTGCTTCTTTTAAGTATGAGTTTGAGCGGAGCAAATGTACTTATTTTAGATGAACCAACAAGAAACTTTTCGCCCTTATCGGGACCTGTAATCAGAAAAATGCTTAGAGAGTTCCCGGGAGCTATTATCAGTATTTCTCACGATAGAAAGTATATTGATGAGGTATGTGATAAAATATACGAGTTAGATTATAGTGGATTAAGAAATTTGTAATGAATGGAGGATAAGATGGTCAATATTACAGATGTAAAACAGATTCTTCAACTCGCGATAGATGCCGAGATTAAAGTCTTTCTTGATGGTGGCTGGGGGGTAGATGCGTTGCTTGGACATCAGTCAAGAGTCCATAACGATATTGATATTTTTGTAGAAAAGAAAGATTATCAGAACTTTATAGAGATAATGAAAGATAATGACTTTTATGAGATTAAGATGGAATATACAACATTGAACCATACTGTATGGAAAGATGCGAAAAACAGGATTGTTGATTTGCATTGTTTTGAATATACGGGCGAAGGTGAAATTCTTTATGAGGGGGATAACTTTCCGGTAGAAACTTTTTCTGGTAAAGGAAAAATTGAGGAGATAGAGGTTTCTTGTATTGAACCATATAGTCAAGTAATGTTCCATTTGGGATATGAATTTGATGAAAATGATGTACATGATGTGAAGCTATTGTGTGAGACATTTCATATCGAAATTCCAAATGAGTATAGATAACTGTAAATTCAAATTTGTAGAGGTTATATTATGATAAGAGCAGTCAAGGAAAATGATTTATCTGCTGTTATGCAGATATGGCTTGATATAAACATTAAAGCACATAGTTTCATATCAAAGCACTATTGGATGGATAATTATGATATGGTAAAAAAGATTCTTCCACAAGCAGAAATATATGTGTATGAAAACAATGGCACAAAAGAAATAGAAGGCTTTATTGGATTGACAGATAATTATATTGCGGGATTATTCGTAAAAGAAGATATGCAGTCGAAAGGCATTGGGAAACAACTATTGAATTATGCAAAAGGCATTAAATCCAATATGTATTTGAGCGTTTATAATAAGAATATCCGTGCAATTCAATTTTATCAGAGAGAACAATTTGTAGTTCAATCAGAAAACACGGATGATAATACCAACGAAAAAGAGTTGGTTATGGCTTGGAGCCGATAGACAAATTCCAATTTGTAGGGAACAGAAAATTCCAGTTCTACGGAGCTTTTAAAATTGAATATTGGATGATTTTACATAGCCGTTAAGGAGTAATTAAGCTCCTTAGCGGCTTATTTTATTTCACGATAGGAGGTGAGGAAAATGAAAATTAAAAAGGTGGATGACAAGCCAATGGTCATTCACACCAAGGAGAAAGCCAAGATTCATGCCCACGAACCAAAGGGAGCCAAGATTAAAGGCAGCAACATCTATACAGTAGAGAAAGGTCCTAAGACTATCGGTGCAAAGGTATCTGATGATAAAAAGAAGTCCTATCGCAAGAGTACCATTCATCAGTCAGAGTCGAAGAATAAGGGATTATCAAGATTTAAGCGAAACTATAGAGAATCAAACACTTCCATCAAGACTAAGAACACCAATCTTCACATTGCAGGAAGAACAGGTGTACTTGCAGCCGGGGCAGTAACGGAGCAGGTGGAAGGCGGGCATGAGGTATCGCAGGCAGCATATCTTGCATATGAAGCAAGCCAACCTGTTACCGGAACTGCTTCCAAGGGGGCAGCACTTTTCAGGAAAAAGGCGGCAGCCGAGGCAAAGAAGCGTATCAAGAAGGTAGAGGCAGGAAAGAAGCTGGCAAAAAAGACAGCAAAGAAAGCTGCCAAAGATACAGCCAAGACGGTAGCTAAAGAGACGGCAAAAGAAACAGCAAAGACTACTGCCAAGGTTGCAACAAAAACTGCGACAAAGGCAGCTGCTACAGCGGCAGGAACAGCGGTTGCACCGGGAGTTGGTACTGCAATCGGCATGGCAGCCGGATATGCTGCAGGTGTGTCCATAGAGGTCAAGGATGAAAAGATGACCAACCGGAGCAGGAAGATAAAATTCTTTCTGGATAAGATGAAAGCACAGGAGAATCAGACAGACAGCGTGGCAAAACTGGTAAAGGATCTGATTGTGCGAAAAGCGATTACCTGGGTAAAGGCAGCTGTACCGATTATCGGACTGGTGCTGTTGTTACTTGTTCTTGTAGTTGCCATGATTGCGGTTCCGGTTATAGCGGTGATAGCAATCCTTTACAATTCTCCATTTGCTTTATTCCTGCCACCACTTGAATCAGGAGATACCGTGCAGACAGTAACGAGTGCCTATGTGCAGGAGTTTAACTGGGATGTGAACACGAAAGTGAATGAGCACACCGGATATGACCTTGGAGAGCTTGTCTATGTGGATTATGAAGGTATGGAAGAAAATCCAAGCAATTACTATGACATCATGGCAGTCTATATGGTCAAGCATGGTGTCGGAGATACTGCAACAGTCATGAATGACACTTCAAAAGGCTGGCTGCAGGCAGTTGTAAATGATATGTGTTCATACACCACAAGCACCGGAACAAAGGACGTGGAAGAAACAGATGCAGATGGCAATGTAACAACTGTCACAAAATCGGTTCTATATGTGAATGTCACACTGAAATCGTACAGGGATATGATTTCAGTCTATGGGTTTAACTCTGATCAGGTGGAAATGCTTGAGCAGATCATGAGTCCGGAGTTTATGGGACAGCTTGGATATGCTGGAAGCGGAAGTGGCGGCGGAGGCGGAAGTCCGGGAGTAAGCTCCATGACTGAGGATGAAATCAATGCCATCCTAAACGAAATTACAGACAGCAGGCAGAAAACAGTCTGCTCCTATGCACTTCACAGAGTTGGCTTTCCTTATAGTCAGGATTTAAGAGACAGCGGTAACTATTATGACTGTAGTTCCTTAGCCTATTATTCGTGGAAGGATGCAGGTGTGGATATTAGTTACGGCGGTGCAACTACAGCGGCAGCGGAGGCACAGGGACTGGATGAAGCCGGAAAGACAGTCTCCTTTGATGAGTTACAGCCGGGAGACCTAATCTTTTATAGTTTTACAAGCAATGGAAGATATAAGAACATCAGCCATGTGGCAGTATATGTCGGAAATGGCAAAGTGGTAGAGGCACTTAATGAAAGTCTTGGTGTGGTCTACAGGGATGTGGCAAGCACAGGAAAGATTGTTGTGATAGGAAGACCATAACAGGAAATTTGCAGAGAGGGCATAGTCCCTCTCTGAGACTGGAGGTAAGAATGGATTTAAAAGATATGATACTGGTAACAGAAAACGACAGGGGAACAGAGACAAATATGCTGATGACTCTGGATGATTATAAGAGTTTTATAGCAGTTGATGACATGTCAGAGCTTGCAGAAAATTTGTTGCAGCTTGGAAGGACACTTGGTGAGGCAGATAACTTCACAGAGTATTACAGGGCAGCAAATGTAACTGTATCTGCGAGATTCTGTCTGGATGATATTCAGCTGGGACACTTTCTTCAGGGATTTTATAACGATTCCAAAGAATTTCGGTTTGATAAAGAAGCCAGTTCTTATGAATGTGTTGCAAAGCTTAAGGAGATTGGAATGACCGATAAGGGCTGGGTAGATGATTTTAACCTGCATTATGAAATGGAGAACCGCTCATTTGAAAGGGGACAGACATTTCATAATTTCAATGACCATGATTACATGGTGCTTGAAGCATTATCACCAAGGAATCTTGTGGTGATGGATATGAAGTCAGGTTCCCTTACAATCGCCCTTGGTGCGACAGAGTATAAGCGTTATCCGAAGGATGAGAAGCCTACAAAGGACAATACCACAATCGGGGTATCGTGGGAGCATGGCATTTATCTAGGTTCCACACTTTCAACTACAAATTTCAAGGCATACAAGAGGGAGTATGGCACACCGGAAAAGATAGAGGATATCTATGATTACAGGGCAAAGCTCAAGCAGAAGTTCTATTTTTATCAGGATATGTCAAAGGATGATGATGTACCAAAGAAGCTGCAGAATGACTTCCTTCACCAGATGTATGAGGATTTTGGAACGATTGAAGAGGACTGTTTTTACGACAGGCTGGAAGATGGAAAGTACGATGAAGGCTTTAAGGAAAGACAGGTAAAGGAAGAAAAGAGCCGGTGATGAGATTTTTACAGGAGGCGATATTATATGGAACAGGAATTTGATGTTGAGATAAAAGAAGTGCTTTCACGAGTACAGAAAGTAAAGGCAGAGTCGCTTGACGATGCCATCAATAAGGCAATGGATATGTATTATGCAGAGCAGATAGTCCTTGGAGCAGAGGACATGAAGGGAGTTGATTTTGC
>NZ_QSCK01000056.1:0-10690 GCF_003463035.1 Roseburia sp. OF03-24
ACTTTCACCCATTAGAGCGCGCCCATGGCGCGCAAACCAAAAATGCCGCACAACCCTTTTACAGGCTGCACGGCATAATAATGCTCACTATTCTGTTTGCTTACCCGCGATGCAATGCTCCGCTCGTCCTACTCGCGGTGCATGGAGAAGCTTTCCATGTCGTAATTCTTTAAGTTGTCATGGATGGTACGGTCATCTGCCTGACCGATCAGGGTATCACGGTTCTTTTTAGAAGAAATCTGATCGTTGAACGCACTTGGACCACCAACGCAGCCGCCCTCGCATGCCATACCTTCAATGAAGTCTTCCGGCAGTCTTGCTGCTTTTAACAGAAGTAATGCTTTCTTACACTCTGCCGCACCGTTTGCCTTGCATACGGTTGCTGCGATCTCATCGTTAGACTCTTTTAAGCTCTCAAGTACTGCTGCTGTTACACCGCCGGAGTTTGCGAAACGTTTACCAAATGTAGATGCTGTCTGATCATCATTTGGACACGGCTGTAACTCAACGCCTTTTGCTTTCATCATTGCACGGATCTCGCTGTATGTTAATACATAATCTGCATTTCCCTCGATCTTCTGATCTGCAACTTCTGACTTCTTGGCAACACACGGTCCAATAAATACAGTGATCGCATCAGGATCTTTCGCTTTGATCAGACGTGAAACTGCGCACATCGGAGATACTGTTGTAGATACACACTCTGCTAATTCCGGATAATGTAAACGCACCATATTTACGAATGCAGGACAGCAGGAAGTAACTTTTTTATTTCCCTCTTTATAAGCCTCTGCCCACTCTTCTGCCTCATAAGCTGCTGTCATATCTCCACCGAGACCTACATCATAGAAATCAGTAAATCCCATCTCTTTCATCGCTTTTTTCCAGCTTGCCATTGTGATATCTGCACCAAACTGGCCTTCTGTTGCAGGAGCTGTCATTGCATATACATGCTTACCTGCTTTTAAAGCCTCGATTACCGGCACAATATAAGTCTTAGATGCGATTGCTCCGAACGGACAGCTGTGGATACATTTACCGCAGCGGATACATTTTTCTTTATCGATCACGGAAATGCCGTACTCATTGTATGTAATCGCATTGACCGGACAGCTGAATTTACACGGTCTCTTTAAATGTGCGATTGCATTGTAAGGACATGCCTGTGCACATTTTCCACATTCTTTACATTTGGAAGGATCAATATGGGAACGGTCTCTTCCCGGCTCGATTGCGCCAAATTTACATGCATTGATACATGCTTTTCCAAGACAGTTCTGGCAGTTCTCTGTTACAGTATAACTGGAAATCGGACAGTCCTCACATGCGGAGCTGATAACCTGAACCACATTTCCATCATCCTCTGCGCCCGGTGCTTTACCCTCTGCTAAACGGACTCTCTGACGGATGATCTCCCTCTCTTTATAAATACAACAGCGAAACTGCGGTGTCGGACCTGGAATGAGTTCTGTTGCGATGTGGTCTCTCTCTTCTTCAAGTCTGCCTTCAAATGCAAGCTTTGCGACTGTGTAGAGTACATCGTGTTTGATTTTAATCACATTTTCATCTGCATACATCGTGTTTTACCTCGCTCATCTTATCTTTGTTAACTTTTTAACCATCTTAGACATTATATATTATCTGTATGGAAATTCAAGTACTTCGCATGTTTTTATTGAGAAACACTTTGATTTTTTGCATCTTATTGAGAAAATAACAGTTCAAAATCCAGCAAACTCACCAAATAATCCTAACAATTCAAATCCATTCAATCCCATAAGATCACATTCTTCCCCCGTAATGTCCGTCATTTCACTCCCCTTTTTCACGGAAATTCTACCATTCAGACCATCTTCATCATCGGATTCAAATGTGAGTGTTCCGTCCCCCGCTGCAGGGTTTCCTGTAATAGCAGTCCAGACAGAGTGTGTCTCTTCTCCCTTTAAATATGTGATTTTCATGTTCTGCATCCGGAAGTCACCGCCCAAAAATAAAATTTCCATATTCTGCTTATTTCCATCAATTTCATAATTTACAGCGATCGCAGCCAGCTTATTCCGGAATAAATATACCTTACATTCCATCTCCCCCGCTACTGATACTTTGTCATAAACCGCCATAAATATTTTTCCGGCAGGATCTTCTGATATTTTTGTCCCATCTCCATATTTTTTCTTCGCAGCTTTCTCTGCGGCATCTAACACATTTTGTACATTATCACTGCTGGTCACAAACTGATAGCCCACACAATCTTTTTTCTGACCGTCAATTTCAAATTCCTGTTTTTCGATTTTATTGATCTTAATTTTATTAAATTCTTTCCGTGCTTCTTTTAATATATCTTTTCCAATCTCTTTTTGTTCTTTTCCACCGTATAATCCTGCCAGAACCGTATTAAAACGTTCCAGATTCTGTGAACCGATCTTTTTTGCAATATATCCGCTTTGTTTGTTACTGTTATAATCATATGTAAATACTTTCGAACTCAGTGACGGAAACTGTGCTTTCAGTTCCTTGTCATTTAGTACCATTACAAATTCCAAATCCTGCAGCTTATCAAGATCTAACGTTCCCCTTAACTGCTTCTGTGCAGAATCTGATGCATACTCTGCCTGTATCTTCTGTTTCTTCCACTGCCCTTCTATCGAAATGGTATAATCTTCCCCATTCAAACCGTCTGCCACCTGTGGCTGATCCTTGACCGTTTGATACATAGCATATAAAATCTTATCGCTCTTTCTTAAAAAAAATCCATTTTTTATCCCTGCAAACAGCACAATTGCCAGAACTACTATGATTCCTGCAGACAAAATCCATATTTTCTTTAATGTTTTCTTATGATCATTTTGTATTTCCATTGTAAGCCTCCATTTTCAGCCTGAATGATCCCGTTATTCTTACACATTCATTTTAATTTACGGTTTATTTTATTCTTTTTTCGTTCACTTGTAAACCAATAAAGCAAAAAAATGCTGCCTCCCATTTACAGGAAAGCAGCCATTTTTATGATCTTATTTTTTTATTTTAACACTCTTTTTTGCACTCCAGTTTCCATATACCTTTTTGCCGTTTACCTTGACATAAGAGCGCATTCTTACATAGTAGGTTTTATTTTTTTCAGTTTTGTATAAGTTGCAGATGTCTTGCCAGAAGAAATATTTTTCTTTACCAGTCCTTTTTTGAAATTAGAACTTGTTGCATACTGTAACTCGTAACCACTGATGCCTTTTACTTTCTTCCATTTTACAACCATCTTTTTGCCAGATGCATTTTTTACGCTGGTAACAGACGGCTTAGCTGGCGCACTTGCGGCATAATCCAAAGTAAAGTTGTAACTGCCGATGCCATACCCTTCTGTACGCTGTGTCAACGCAAGATAATAATTACCTGCTGCAAGTTCAAATGTCTCTGTCGTTTTACGTCCGTTAGAAAGTTCAAAATTATAAACCTGATTATAATTTTTATCATAAAACAGATATTTCAATGTATTATCGGTAGAATTTAACGCATTAAAAATAATTTTGCCCTTTGCCGGCACCTTAAATCTGAAATAATCAATGCTGTCATTCGCTGCCATCACGCCTTTGTACTTCTTTTTCAGGTCAATGGCATTTGCAGTATCGATCATATCATTATTTTTTGTCTGTGTCTCTGTAAAACTTTCTTTCAGATTATTCTTTGACACATTAAAAGTAACATTTTCACCAGACTTCAGTTTCAAATAATACTGTCCACCAGTCAGATATACGCTCCAGCTAAATGAATTATACGCATCCTTTCTTTGCTAATCCAGCAGATTCTGCATGCTCTTTAAACTGATCAAAAGTGTTGATGTATTATGCAGTAATGCTGATGTAGTCGGCTGTAAAATTCCTGCTACACCTCCAAGGATCAATCCAAGATTGAAACTTACGATAAAGCGGTAATTGCCGCGGATACGTTTCATCAGGCTGTCCGATAATAGTTTTAATGTTACGATCTGGTAAAGATCATCCGAGCCAACCGTGATATCTGCGATCTCTCTTGCGATCTCTGCACCATCACTGATCGCAATACCAACGTTTGCAGCGGAAAGTGCCGGGGAATCATTGATTCCATCACCGATCATGATCACCTTTCTTCCGGCTGCTTTTTCTTTCTCAATAAATCCAGCTTTATCTTCCGGCAGTACTTCGGAATAATACTCGTCCACACCGACACGCTTTGCGATTGCTGCCGCGGTACGTTCGCTGTCTCCTGTCATCATAACAACCTTTGTGATACCGGCACGCTTTAAGGAATTGACAACTGCTTCTGCCTCCTCACGAAGCGGATCTTCGATACAGATCACACCTGCCAGTTTTCCTTCGATAGCAAGATACAGATGTGAATATTCTTTTGGCAAAGAGTCAAACAGATCCTGCTTTTCTTCCGGAATCGTACAGTTTTCATCCTCAAAGACAAAATGGCTGCTTCCGATCACTGCACGTTTTCCATCGATCGTTGTTGATATACCGTGTGCTACGATATACTCCACTTTGGTGTGCATTTCCTCATGCAGCAGATGTTTCTGCTGTGCTGCATCCACAACAGCTTTTGCCATGGAATGAGGAAAATGTTCCTCTAAACATGCTGCGATACGCAGTAACTCATCCGAATCTGCACCGTTAAAGGATACGACGTCAACAACGGTCGGCTGCGCCTTTGTGAGTGTTCCTGTCTTATCAAAAACGATCGTGTCTGCATCCGCAACTGCTTCTAAGTACTTGCCACCCTTGACGGTCACATGATATAGACTTGCCTCACGGATCGCTGACAATACGGAAATTGGCATTGCCAGCTTTAACGCACAGGAAAAATCAACCATCAGTACAGATATTGCCTTATTTACATTTCTGGTCAGAAGATATGTTAATGCTGTACCGCCCAGTGAATATGGCACCAGTTTGTCTGCAAGATGCTCTGCTTTTCCTTCCAGTGCAGATTTTAATTTTTCAGACTCCTCGATCATGGTAACGATCTTCTCAAAACGGCTGGAACCACCGACTTCTTTCACAAGAACTGTAAGTTCTCCTTCTTCTACCACTGTTCCTGCATAAACAGAATTTTCTTTTACCCTCCGGACCGGAACAGATTCTCCGGTTAAGGATGCCTGGTTGACCATCGCCTCACCATCGCTTACCACTCCGTCAAATGGGATGACATTTCCCATATGAACCACAACTTCATCTCCCGGACGGATTTCTGAAGTTGTTACGAGTACTTCCTGATCTTCGCGCTTTAACCAGACTTTTCCTACATTTAAGGACATCGTACGCGCCAGATCATCCACGGATTTCTTATGCGTCCACTCTTCTAAGAGTTCTCCTATGCCAAGTAAGAACATAACCGAGCCGGCTGTCTCAATATCATTTCTGAAAATCGATACCCCGATCGCAGTTGCATCGAGTACCGGCACTTCAATCTTCCGGTGCCATAAGCACTGTAAACCTTTCCATATATATTTTACGGATTTGAACGTCGTGACACATGCCCGTACCGGATATGGCAGAAACATTTTACTTGCATAACGGCAGACAACTTTTTCGATCAGTTTCTCCTGATATTTCGCATTTAATTCACGGCCGGAATTTTCGATCACACCTGCGGGAACATCCACTTTTTCATAAGAAAACTGCTGTAATGTACGGATTATCTCTGCACGATCTCCAATATAAGAGATTACCGCATCCCCGGTTCGCTCATAAACTTTTGCAAACGTCACATATTTATTGCTGTGTAAAAAATAAAGAAGCGTATCTGCCTGTCCACAACTCATCCTGTACTGGGACACATGGATACGCATACGCCCTTTGATCTCATGTTTGATGACAAACTTCATATTTCTCACTCCATTTCCAGACTGTCTCTAAAAAAGGAAGCACCTGAGGATTTTCTCCCGGTGCTTCCTGTCGCGGTATAAGTAAGCCACTGCTTTTATATTTTCATCCTCATTTATTTATATGAAGAAATCCTCTCAGGACTACTTGTTTTACACCTTATTCTTCAACAGCTGCCTCGTTCTCTGCTGCACTGTCCTCTGTTTCTGCGGCTTTCTCTGCTTCATCTGCGAAAGCTGCTGCCTCTGCTGCTGCGGCACGCTCCTCGTTGATACTCTTAGCCTCCTCGTAGATATCACCGGCATTCTCCTGAACAGTTGTAACTGTGTTCATTACACACTCCTTTGCACGAAGTACTGCTGCTGTACAGTTTGTGTAAACTTTCTTAGCATCCTTGCTTGAGAGAACTTTGACACCTGCGGTTCCAAATAATACTCCTGCTGCAAAAATACCTGTTTTCTTCCAGTTAATTGCTTTAAAACAATCTAACATCTTATGTACCTCCTGTGGATTAAATTATTTGTATTGGCTGTCATTAACCGACTGCCCTCTCTGTAACATTTTAACGATTATATACCCTCATTTTTCCATTTTCAACTAAAAAAACGGCAAATGAGAAATTTTATCATTTGCCGTCTTTTTCATGTTTTATATTTCATTTTCTATTTTGTATTCAGCGTACGCATGGAGTTTAAAATTGCGATCACAGAAACTCCGACATCTGCGAATACTGCTTCCCACATATTTGCCATACCAAGGGCACCTAATAATAATACCAGGGACTTGATGGCAAGTGCAAATACAATATTCTGTTTTACAATGCCAAGTGTCTTTCTTGCAATTTTAACGAGTGATGCGATTTTTCGGATATCATCATCCATAAGCACAATATCCGCTGCCTCGATCGCTGCATCCGATCCCATGCTTCCCATGGCAATTCCGATATCTGCCCTCGTGAGTACCGGTGCGTCATTGATACCATCTCCGACGAACGCAAGCCGTTCTTTTTCATTCTGTGAACCTAATAACTTCTCCACTTCTCCAACTTTATCTGCCGGGAGCAGTTCTGCATGCACTTCATCAATGCCAAGTTCTGCTGCAACAGCATCTGCCGCCGCCTGTCTGTCTCCAGTCAGCATTACCGTCTTTTTCACACCGACCTTTTTCATATCAGCGATTGCATTTTTACTGCCTTCTTTGACTGTATCTGAAATTACGATACTTCCGGCAAATACATTGTTACATGCCACATAGACAACTGTTCCGGCAGTCTTGTTTTCCGTGTAGGCGATATTCTGCGCCTCCATCAGTTTTGCATTACCAAGGTATACTTCCCTGCCATCAATAAATGTATGGATACCGTGTCCGGCGATCTCCTCCGTATCTGTAACACGCTCCATGGAAAGCGTTTTTCCGTATGCTTCACGGATCGAGTTTGCAATCGGATGGTTGGAATACCCTTCACCGTAGGCTGCGATCTCCAATAATTCTTCTTTTCCAATCGTGTTATTTTTCTCTGCAGATGGCAGGACTTCAGAAACTTTAAATTCACCTTTTGTCAGCGTACCGGTCTTATCAAAAACGATCGTTGTCATCTCGGCAACTGCCTCTAAATAGTTGCTTCCTTTTACTAAAATACCAATCTTAGAGGAGGCACCAATTCCACCAAAGAAACCAAGCGGAACGGAAATAACAAGTGCACATGGGCAGGAAATAACAAGGAAGATACATGCTCTCTGTATCCAGTCTGCCCAGCCGCCGCCTAAGATCAGCGGAGGTAAGATTGCTAAAATCACTGCACCGATGGTAACAACCGGTGTATAGTATTTTGCAAATCTGGTGATAAAGTTCTCCACTTTTGCTTTTTTGCTGCTTGCATTCTCTACCAGTTCTAAAATACGGGCTACCGTAGAATCTTCGAATGCTTTTGTTACTTTTACTTTGATCGTACTGCTTCCATTCACACAACCGCTGATGATCTCATCACCGACGGTTGCCCTGCGTGGTACAGATTCACCGGTCAGTGCAGCTGTATCGATCATGGATGTTCCCTCTGTCACGATTCCATCAAGCGGGATACGCTCGCCCGGTTTTACAACAATGATGCTTCCCACTTCCACATCATCCGGATCTACCTGCGTTAACACGCCATCTTCCTCTATATTTGCATACTCCGGACAGATATTCATCATATCAGAAATAGACTGTCTGGATTTGCCGACCGCATAATTCTGGAACAGCTCTCCAACCTGATAAAACAGCATAACTGCAACTGCTTCCGAGTATTCTTTTACACCAAATGCACCAAAGGTTGCGACCATCATCAGGAAGTTTTCATCAAACACCTGTCCGTGACTGATGTTTCTTACCGCCTTAAAGACAATGTCATAACCAATCACCAGATATGGGATCAGATAGATCAGAAATACAAGCCACTGACCCGGTAACTGCTCTAATACTCCAGTATGTTCTAAAACCATTAACACTACAAACAGCACAAATGCAGTGATAATACGGTACAGCATTTTTTTCTGTTTTGATGTCATATCGTTTCCTCTTTTCTACTTTTATTTCATATGTTCATGTATTCATATGTTTTCTTTTTTGTAAGCCCGGTATGCATGTATTTCATACAACGTGCTGCCTGATATCTTTTCTCATGCGTCTTTTTATTTTGCGCAGATATATGTTCATGTGCAGCACTCCTTTTGCATAACCGGGCTTTTCCTGTATGAGACCGATTGTCACACACAACTATGTTATTGTTTTATTTGGATTTTTCTTACAGTAAGATCTTGCAGTCCGGTTCAACCTTTGCGCAGACTTTTACTACTTCTTTCATGATGTCATCAAATTTGTCATCTACAGCATCTACCATCATTTTCTGTGTCATGAAACTGACACTTGCGTCGTTAACACCTTCGATTTTTTTGATTGCCTCTTCCATTTTTGCTGCGCAGTTTGCACAGTCAAGATCCTCAAGTTTGAATTTCTTTTTCATTACCTCTTCCTCCATTTTCTTTTTAATATGAATTTTGTTTTTACTTACTCTTCGATATGTTCTCTTCCCTGGTCAATGATAGTCCTTACATGTTCATCTGCCAGTGAATAGATCACGGACTTTCCTTCACGTCGTCCGGTCACAAGCTTTGCCTGTTTTAAAATCTTAAGCTGATGTGAAATTGCCGACTGGTTCATGTTCAGCGACTGCGCCAGATCACATACACACATCTCAGACTGAAACAGTACGAACAGAATCCGGATTCTCGTGGAATCTCCGAATACCTTAAACAGTTCGGCAAGATCATATAATTCATCCTCGTCCGGCATCTGTTCACTTGCCGCTTTGATCTTATCTTCATGGACTTCATATGCCTCACAGCATGGTACATCGTTTATTGCCAAATCTTACACCTCCGGTCGTTCACATTATCATTTGAACATATTCTTATCTGTTCATATGTTTATGATAGTACCGATATGTGGATTTGTCAAGGGGATAAACGGTAATTTTAAAATATATATAGATTGTATAAAAAATGTACTTATCTTAATATACAAATATAGAAACAGAGCATCGTGTTACTGGGTGTGTTGACCTCTATTCACATGAATGGAGGTGGTGCCAATGAAGAAAAATCATTTTGATTTTCGGGATTTGATGCAGTTTGGTCTTTTCCTTCTGGCATTGCTGACGTTTATTTTTACGTTCTGCAAATAGCTATTTTTACATAGCAAAAAACCACCCTCGTATACTTGGCGGTTACTGGGTGGCTTTCTGCTAATCCATTAATAGGTCAACCACTTGTGGGCGATTGCTCCTATTTTTATTCTTAATATAGCACCTCTTAGAAAAAAAATGCAATGCGTTCATTATTGTAAATTATGTTTATATTCTCCGTATCAGAGCCCACATACCCATCATCAGATCTGCCGGGATTATTTTTGCGGCTGCCCGGTGCAGAGTGCAGACGATACCCGGTGTGGATACCGCGAGTCCAAGTTTCGCATCTGATAATGCATGATGTACTACATTTTTCTGACGGGAAGCAAGTGGGAAACTTCGGATGCAAGAACTGTCACTGCTCTTTTTTGCCCTGACGATAAACTCTGTATCTTTGATCCAGTATGGGCAGACGGCAGTCACACGGATTCCTGTTCCATAAAGTTCTACACGCAGTGCCCTGCTATAACGGTATAAAAATGCTTTTGTTGCCGCATAAACACTAAGATATGGGAAAGGCTGAAACGCTGCTGTCGAGCAGATCTGTAAAATACGTGCCCCACGTTTCATAAAAGGCAGTGTGATCTGCGTCATGGCAACAGCAGCCTTACAGTTCAAATCGATCATGCCATCCACATCGCTTCTTTTGATATCCCGCCAGGAACCGATCTTTCCATACCCTGCCGCATTGACTAATATGCGCACATCCGGCTTCTCCTTCCAGAGCATTGCCTCTATCTCCCGCAGCGTCTCTGGCTTTGTCAGATCCCCGGTAATGATTCTAAGATGTGTCTGACTTTCTTTTTGTAATGCAGTCAGGCGTCCTTTTCTGCGCGCGATCACCCACATTTCATCTAACTTTTCCTGTTTGCTGATCTGTTTTACAAATTCACTGCCGAGTCCGCTTGAAGCTCCTGTTATAATTGCTGTTTTCATAGATCATGTTCCTTTCTGCTTTTTCTATTAATTATAACAACATTTTTTCTTCTATACAGCTTTTTTGTTTCATTTTCCAATACATTATGAGCTCCCCCATAAATGCTGGTTTGTGGGTGATATGGGTTTCCTCGTGTAGGGTGGTTCCGGGGGTTTTCGATTGGCAAATTGC
>NZ_QSCK01000057.1:0-9081 GCF_003463035.1 Roseburia sp. OF03-24
GCAGAAGAGATGCCGGTTTTAAAGGTATCTCCAAACAGGAACTGGATCCGGTTATTCTGGGTTTTGTTAGTGGTCAGCATTATACTGGGAATTTACAATAACTTCACATCAGTTGATACGGTTACAGTTGAAAAAGAAACTGTGGTTGAGGAAAAATTAAAAGATACAAATGCCTTGGAGAGTTATGTGAAAGGTTTTGCAGGTGTATATCATGCCTGGGGAAACACAGACCGGGAGATCAGCAAACGGGAAAAGGCTCTGGAAAAGTATCTTCCGGAAACGCTGCAGCTTATGGATCGTGGAATGATCACGACAGACTGTCCGACTGCAGCGGAGGTTGAATCCGTAGATATCTGGTCTGTGAAGGATCTTACGGATACAGAGTACGAAGTAACGTATTGTGTAAAGCAGCGGATATCGGAAGGTGAACAGACCGCGGATCAGAGCAATGTGTATCAGATAGCAGTACACAGAGACGAAAATGGGAAAATGTTAGTTGTGAAAAACCCGACAGCGTATGCGCTGCCGGGAAAATCTTCTTATGAGGTAAAAGCAAAAGAATCAGATGGAAGCATAGATTTAAAAACCCAGACACAGATCGAAGATTTTTTGAATACGTTTTTCAAGCTGTATCCGCAGGCATCGGCGAAGGAGCTTGTCTATTATGTAAAGGATGGTGTCCTTCCGGCAATCGGAAAGAATTATGTATATGATGGACTGGCAGGAAAAGCCTACTATATGGAAGGTGATCAGACGAAAGCAGAAGTTTATGTAAAATACCTGGATCAGGATCTGAAGATCACACAGATCATGCAGTATAAGTTGACACTGGAGAAGGGGGATAACTGGAAGATCATGGAGGCAGAGTGATGAAAGAAAAGATAGAAAACTTTATCATGAAATTTTCATATCGGGAAATACGCAGGCGGAAAATACAGGCTTTTAAATGGAGACTGGAGACCTTAAGTTCCATGGGAAAAGAAGAGCTGGAGTTTGAATATGTAGAACAAAAAGTGAGATATGAACATAAAAAGAATGTTTGTGAAGTGCTGCTGATGATTGTTTTACTTGGAATCGTAATGGGTACATGGAGGGAATTTTTTGCTTTTATAAGAACTGCATATCAGTACACTGTAACTTCCGGGTATGATGGCATAAAAGAAATGAACATTTGTTTTTTATTGTCTGTTATTTTGGCGGTGGCGTTAACACTGGCAACATTGATACCTGTGTGTGATAGTGTTGAAGATATGAAAGCTGCAAAGAGAGATCTGACGATCATTGAGATTGTAATGAGAGAGAAAGAAAATGAGAGATAGAGAAAAGACTTCATTCCGGTATAACGCTGGGGTGAGGTCTTTTTTTTGTGTTGAAAATGCTATTTTATAAATAAAACAAAATAAGAGGATACTAACAGACCTTAACCGTAGGGTGGAGTTTGTGGTTAAGCTGCTGTTTATGGAATCGTTGCTAACTGGGTGGAAAATGTTGTGGGAAAATGGTGGGAAAGAGGTTTTCCTTTTCCATGATTTTCCCATACATTATCCACGCGGTTATCAATGATGGAATAGTGGCTTATCCATAAAATCCATGCTGTTCTTAATAATAGATGACGTTTATTGTTTGTACTAATAGTACACTACCCACAGGGGCACTTGATTACAATACCGGAAAAGCAGTTTTAAAATTATTGCAGGATACCTGCCGCGAAAAAGGAAAGACGGTTGTTGTCATCACACATAATCAGGCACTGACAGCGATGGCAGACCGCATCATTACGGTAAAGAGCGGAACGGTCGTGTCCATGGAAAAAAATGAGCACATTGCAGATATTGCAGATATAGAGTGGTAGATGGTTATGAGATCAATGATATGGAAATCAACATTCAGGGAAATAAAAGAAAGCCTTGGCAGATTTTTAGCCATCCTTGCTATCGTTGCATTGGGAGTGGGATTTTTTGCGGGACTTAAGGTAACACAGCCTGCAATGTTAGAAACGGCACAGCGTTATTTTGATAAGACATCTCTTTATGATTACCGCCTGATCTCTACGGTCGGTTTTTCAGAGGACGAAGTGGAAACGATACAAAAGCAAAAAGATGTAAGGGCAGCAGAAGGAGCAGTCACGTTTGATATTATCTGTGAGAGCGGTGGGAAAGAGCGTGTCATAAAAATGCACAGCATCACGGAGAATGTCAACCGTCTGGTGCTCGTGGATGGAAAATTGCCGGAAAATGCATCGGAATGTGTGGTGGATTCCAATCTTTATGATGCATCCATGATCGGAAAAACGATCAAACTTTCCGGGAACAATGATACGGATGATCTGGAACATTTTTCGAGCAGGGAGTACAAGATTACCGGAATTGTGCAGTCACCATTGTATTCGCAGTTTGAGCGTGGAAGCACATCGCTTGGCAATGGCAGGGTAAGCGGATTTGCCTATCTTTTGCCAGAAGGATTTGCGGATGATTATTATACGGAAGTCTATGTGAAATTTGACAGCGATTTTCCACTGT
This sequence comes from Roseburia sp. OF03-24, assembly GCF_003463035.1. Lineage (NCBI taxonomy): Bacteria > Bacillati > Bacillota > Clostridia > Lachnospirales > Lachnospiraceae > Roseburia > Roseburia sp. OF03-24. The sequence continues at coordinate 2,520 of NZ_QSCK01000057.1, forward strand.
ACAGCGAAGAATATGATGCTTACATAAACCAGAAACAGGATGCGTGGGAAACACTGGCAGAGGATCTTGCAGCAGAACGCTATCAGACGGTACGTTCGGAAGCAGAGACGAAACTTTTGGATGGGAAAAAACAGCTTGCAGAGAAAAAAGAAGGGACAAAGAGTCAGCTTGATGATGCAAAAATACAGTTAGAAGATGCAAAAAGCCAGATCGAAGACGGCGAAAAGCAGCTTGCAAATGCAAAAAAACAGTTAGAAGAATCCAAAACACAGATCGCAGAAAAAGAAGCGGAATTATCCAATGCAAAGAAGCAGTATGAGGATGGGAAAAAGGAATATGAGGACGGGCTTTCGACTTACAATAAAGAGATAGAAAAAGCTGAAAAAAAGATCAGCGATGGGGAAAAGACGCTGCAGGAATTAAAAGAGCCGGATACCTATGTGCTTGGGCGTGATACGAATGTTGGTTATGTATGTTTTGAAAGTGATTCCGGTATCGTCGACGGAGTTGCGGATGTGTTTCCGATTTTCTTCTTCCTGGTAGCAGCGCTAGTCTGTGTGACAACGATGAACCGTATGGTGGAAGAACAGCGGACGCAGATCGGTGTTTTAAAGGCATTAGGTTACAGTGAGCATACGATCATGGCAAAATATATGTTTTATTCCGGATCGGCAGCACTGACCGGCTGCGTGGCTGGATTTGCGCTTGGAACTGTAATGTTTCCGAAAGTAATCTGGTATGCGTATGGCATGCTCTATAAGATGGAGTCGTTAGTGTATGTGTTTGACTGGAAATTAGCAGTCATTTCCGTGACCGTATCGCTTATTTGCTCTGTTGGCACAACATTTGTATCTGTCCGGCGGGAACTGACGGAGGTTGCGGCAGAACTGATGCGTCCGAAGACACCGAAAGCCGGAAAACGTGTATTTCTCGAATATCTGCCGTTTATCTGGAAGAGGCTTAAGTTTCTGCAGAAAGTGTCAATGCGGAACATTTTCCGGTATAAAAAAAGATTTTTTATGATGGTCGTGGGGATCAGCGGATGCAGTGCACTTTTAGTAACCGGATTCGGGGTACGTGATTCCGTGACGGGGATCATAACGCAGCAGTATACGCAGATACAGACTTATGATATCGGGATTAGCTATTCATCGTCTGTTGCACAGAAACAGAAAGATGAACTGGAAAATAAAGAAAAAGACGGTGTAAAAAACTTTGTGTTTGTGGCAGAAAAGAGCATGGATTTAGTCGGTGAGGAAAAGACGAAATCTGTCAGCCTTATTATGGCAGATCCGGATTCGGATATAACGCCGTTTATCAACTTACATACGGAAAAAAAGGAGCCGATCGCATTTCCACAAAAGGGAGAGACGGTTATTTCAGCGAAAGTGGCAGATGAACTTGGAATAAAGACAGGGGATACCGTGACACTGCAGGATTCCGATATGAAAACGCTTAAGGTGACGGTAAGCGGTGTCTGTGAGAATTTTGTATATAATTATGTGTATCTGTCGGCAGATACTTACGCGGAACAGATGAAAGCAGAACCGGAATATAAGACGGCATTTGTGTCTGTTTCCGAGGGTACAGATGCGCATTTACTTGGAACAGCGTTAATGGCGATGGCGGATGTGGCAGCGGTAAATATTTCACAGGATGATATGGAACGTTTTTCAAGTATGATGAGCAGTATGGATCTGATCGTTGCTGTCATCATTCTGTGTGCAGCGGGACTTGCATTTATTGTTTTATATAACCTGACGAATATTAATATTACAGAGCGTGTGCGTGAGATCGCAACGATCGAGGTGCTTGGTTTTTATGAGAATGAGACAGCAGCATATGTTTTCCGGGAAAACACGATCCTTACATTTCTTGGCGCACTTGTAGGACTTGTGCTTGGCATATTTCTGCACCGGTTTGTCATGAGCCAGATTGTTGTGGACATGGTGTCTTTTGATGTGCATGTAAAACAGATCAGCTTTTTATACAGTCTGGTGCTGACCATGGTATTTACCTGGTTTGTGGACCGCCTGATGCGAAAGAAGATCGATGCGATCAGTATGACGGAATCTTTAAAGAGCGTTGATTAAAAATAGAGTTGGACGTTAATGTGGGAAAGTGTTATAGTCTATTTATAAAAAATGACGAATCAGGAGATGATACATATGGGAAAAATTATAACGATCGGGCGTGAATTTGGCAGTGGCGGACGTGAGGTTGGAAAGAGACTTTCGGATGAACTGGGAATCGCCTATTATGATAATGAGATCATTACAGAGATTGCGAAGCGGACAAAACTTGCAGAAGGTTATGTACAGCATGTAATGGAAAACAGTCCTTCCACGCTGATGCCGATCACGATCGGAAGAACTTTTTATATGGGCGTGGACCCGGTGATGGAGCAGAACAATGCGATTTACAGGGAGCAGAGCCTTTTGGTGCAGGAACTTGCAGAAAAATCAGACTGCGTAATTGTCGGAAGAAGTGCAGACTATATCCTGCGTGATAAAGATCCGCTGCGTCTGTTTATTTATGCAGACATGGAATCGTGTATGGAACGCTGCAGAAAACGTGCACCGGAGCAGGAACATTTTACGGATAAAGAGTTAAGACGTCATATTCAGGATGTGGATAAAAAACGTTCGAAATATTATCAGTTTTTTACCGGACAGACCTGGGGGGACAAATTAAATTATGACCTGTGTATCAATACGTCCGGTGCTGATATTGAAGCGCTGGTGAAGGTGATCGCAAAACTGGTAAAATAAAACATGCAGGAATATCATTTAAACAGTGAAAAAAAAATCTGTCTGATGTCAACAGCAGAATTTAAGGAGCTAGAGGGGGAATATCCTCACAAGCGGAATCTTTACCGCAGTATGAATCCGGTGCAGTATTGTAAGGCGGAAAATTATGGAGACTGTCTGTTTGGGACAATGAAGATACCGCGCGTATTAAAAGGTGAAATAACTTATATTGTATTTGGATTTTATCTGAGGGGCGATGAACTGTTATTGATCGAGGATGGCAGTTTTTTAAAGACATGTCTGGGAAAACTGGAAAAAGTCATACCGGAAGAAATAAGTATGAATCAGCTTCTTGTCATGATCTTTGAAATGCTGATCGAGGATGATGTGATCTATCTGCAGCAGCAGGAAGAAAAATTAGCTTCGATCGAGGAAGAACTGTTAAAAAAGATTCCGGAACATTTTTATGAGATCATACTCCGGTACCGGAAACGCTTTTCGGCGTATCATGCTTATTACGAGCAGCTTGTAAATCTGGCAGATGCCATGCAGAGTGATTTTGGACAGATACTGACAGATAAGGAGCAGTCACTCTGGCAGCTCTATGCAAACCGTGTGGAACGTCTGCATGACCATGTAGAACTTTTGAGAGAGTATCTGGTACAGATCCGTGAGTTATACCAGTCATTGATCGATGTTCAGCAGAATAAAGTCATGAGTATCCTGACGGTTGTCACAACGATCTTTCTTCCTTTGACATTGATCGCAGGATGGTACGGAATGAATTTCCCCAATATGCCGGAGTTCCGATGGAAGTATGCATATCCGGTTGTGATCATTGCCAGTATATTTATCATTGCAGGTGAGATCGTATATTTTAAGAAAAAGAAAATGCTTTAAGAGAAAATATTTTAAGAGAATTTGTGTGTGATCCGGAAATGGGGGATGATCCTTTGTTTCCGGATTTTTATATGTCAAAGTGCCGGATATATGAATATATTACAATAAGAATGAGTTAGAGAAGCTGCTGTTATGGCTTATGAAGATATAAAAATTTCAGGCATTACAAAATGCTTTTATAATAATGGGGAAATGCGTCAGATATTACGACCGATAGACCTTTCCATACCACATGGGAAATTCGTTTCGATCATTGGGCCGAGTGGGTGTGGAAAGTCGACGCTGTTTAACATTGTGGCAGGACTTCTGCCACCGACATCGGGAGATATTACGATCGGCGGGAAAAGCATTTTAGGGGAAAAGGGCTATGTTGGTTATATGCTGCAAAAAGATATGCTTCTTCCGTGGCGTACGATCATCGACAATATTATTTTGGGACTTGAAATCAGGGGTGTACCGAAGAGGGAAGCGAGAAAACAGGCACTGCCCCTGATGGAAAAGTATGGACTTTTGGGATTTGAAAAAAATTATCCGTGCGAACTGTCCGGTGGAATGAGGCAGAGAGCAGCACTTCTTCGCACGCTTTTGTATGACCGGGGGATCATTTTGTTAGATGAGCCGTTTGGCGCACTGGATGCGCAGACAAGACAGTCCATGCAAAACTGGCTGTTAGAGATCTGGGAAGATTTTCATAAAACAGTCTTATTTGTGACGCATGATATCGATGAGGCAATTTATCTGTCGGATATCATTTATGTTTTTTCGGAACGTCCTGGTTACGTAAAAGAAAAAATCAATGTTAACTTAAAACGTCCAAGAAAGCAGGAAGATATGCTGGAAGCTGATTTCTGGGATTTAAAACAGCATTTGACAGGAGGAATGTCTGATGGAAAAAAAGGCGTATGAAGCATATTATTATGAGCCGAAATCCGTTGGGGCAATGCAGTCAGACGGAAAGGAAAAATTAAGGCAGAAAAAACAGAAAAAAGGCATCCGGACAGGAAGGATTTTATTTGGAATTGCAATTTTAATCCTTTGGGAAGTGAGTGCTATGTGTGGATGGATCGATGATTATTACTGGAGTTCTCCTTCATTGATCGTACGGACAGCGATCGTTCAGTGGAAAGAAAAAAATCTTGCATATGACATCTATTTTACATCTATGTCTACGATCGGTGGTTTTCTGGCAGGAACGTTAGGCGGCGCAGTGTTAGGATTGTCATTCTGGTGGTCAAAGACATTTGCAAAAATTTTTGAACCGTATCTTGTGATGTTTAATGCAGTGCCAAAGCTGGCACTTGCACCAATTTTAATCGTGCTGTTTGGTATCGGTTTTTCATCCAAAGTAATCCTGGCATTTTTAATGACAGTAATATCATGTGCACTTGCGACAGTCAGCGGCGTCGAAAATGTGGATGAGTCGATGGAAACTTTGCTTTATTCACTTGGTGCCACCAGGTGGCAGGTTTTTGGTAAAGTTGTGGTTCCGGCAGTGCTTCCCTGGATGCTTGGGAGCCTCCGGATCAATATTTCTTTGGCGCTCGCAGGTGCGATCGTCGGGGAATTTATCGCATCTGGGCATGGACTTGGAAGAATGGTCATCTATGCGGGCACTATTTTAGATACTACATTAGTGTGGGTTGGGGTGATCGTGCTGTCACTGCTTGCAATGGTAATGTACCTTGCGGTGGTGGAACTGGAAAAATGGATGACGGAACATCTTGCCATTTACCGTAAGGCGTAAAGACACCTTTTGGCACGTAAAGCCATATTATATGAAAAAGAGAAAACAGGCAGAGATGTTAACAAGAAAAATATTAAAAAGGAAATGGTTTAGTTGTTTTGGATGCGTTTTATTTGCTGCCGTGCTATTGGCGACAGCCTGCGGTGATGATAAGGCAGGGCAGGAGAGTGAGGCGTTAAAGAAGATTGTGATCGCAGAACCGTTACATTCGATCGGTTATCTTCCACTTTATGTTGGGCAGCAGGAGGGATTTTTTGAGGAGGAAGGACTTGATGTGGAGGTGATACAGGCTACGGGCGGCTCGCATGTGACATCTGTGATGAGCGGGGATGCATGGGGCGTGATCGGTGGAGTGGATTCGAATGCGATCCCGAATGCATCCGGAAACTGCCCTGACCCGGTGATAGCTGTCTGCAATTGTGTGAACCGGGCAAATGTTTACCTGTGTGCTAAAGCTGGTGAAGAATATACTGGAAATACGGATGAAGAACTTGCACAATATTTAAAAGGCAAGAAGATCAATTCCGGCAGATTTGGCGGCAGCCCGAATTTATGCGTGCGTTATCTTTTGCTTTCACTCGGACTTGATCCGGATCGTGATGTTGTGATGGTAGAGCCGGCAGATATGTCAACTTCCGTTGCTGTGGTGCAGAGCGGTCAGGCAGATATTTCCTGGGCAGCAGAACCCCAGATTGTAGATGGGATGAAGCAGGGGGTATGGACAGATGCATTTTACCAGTTTACAGATTTAGGAGATTATGCTTACTCTGTTTTAAGTGTAGCGGAATCGACAATCAGCAATGATCCGGAAACAGTACAGCACTTTGTGAATGCGATGTTAAAATCTCTGACTGCGGCGCAGGATAAGGAGATCGCAGTCCGGGCGGCAGAAAAAGAATTTCCGACCACACCGCCAGAAGATATAGAAGCCGCGATCGACCGCGCCTATGCAGATGAACTTTGGAGCATGGATGGTGTGATCACGCAGGAAGCAGTAAAAAATGATATGGAAGTATCCATTGCATCGGATGTATATCAGGGGACTTACCAGTATGAAGAACTGGTGGATATGCAGTTCGTTTACAATGCACAGAACAATACGGATTGAAATTAGCTATCTGACAAATGCTGGTTTGTGGGTGACATGAGTTTCCTTGTGTAGGGTGGT
>NZ_QSCK01000058.1:0-2561 GCF_003463035.1 Roseburia sp. OF03-24
CACATTTTATTTCTTCTTTTTGGTTCGAAATCCTTCCGGTAATTCATTTGACCATGGCAAAAGCCGATTTAGATCATCCGGCTTTGGAAAAGGTCCCATTTTACGAAGCTCTTCTAATACATAGGAAAGATATACATACGGCTTCAGACCATTCAGCAGGGCTGTTTCTGCGATACTATAAACAACAGCACTGGCATCTGCACCACGGATACTCTTGGCAAACAGCCAATTCCGGCGGCCTACTGCAAAATTTTTGATTGCACGCTCCGCACTATTATTATCAATGCTCAGATGCCCATCATCCAAGTACCTGCGAAGATAGGTTTCCTGATTCAGCGTATATAAAATGGCATCACCAATAAGGGAAGATCTGTCTACAGAATCTTCCATCGAATGCAGCCATTCAAACAGGGCATCCACCACTGGACGTGACTGTTTCTGACGTTCCTGATACCGTTCTTCCGGTGTCTTATCTTTGATCAGTTCCTCTACTTTATACAGGATTCCGATCCTCGTCATTGCCTGATATGCAACTGTTTCTTTCAGCTGCTCCTTTGTGAAATCCTTTTTTAATGCCGTGAGTGCAGCATCAAAACGGCGTCTCGCATGGGTAAAGCATCCGGTTACGGTAATGGAATCGTTCAGTCCATGATACGCCTGATATCCATCACACGTCAGATATCCATGAAATGTATCTCCAAGGAAGTTTACCGGGTGATATCCGGCACGCGTTCTCTCATAATCAAAGAGAACCATCTGTGGGGCTTCACTGTAATGATCTGTCAGATATACCCACATCCAGTTTTGAGATGATCCTTTCTGATCTGGTTCATCAATCACCTGGATCCTGGTTTCATCGCAATGGATGTATCTGCTCTTTAGGAATTCTTCCTTCATCTGCCCATAAAGCAGTCCCAGATACCGGTCTGCACAGCTGATGATCCAGTTTGCCATTGTTTTTGTTGAAAGATTTAAGTCATACCTTGCGAATTCCCGTTCCTGTCTTGCCAGCGGCATGCCATTGACATACTTTGCATTCATGATTCCGGCAACCAGCGAAGGTGTAGCAATGCTTCCCTTGATCAGCGGAAACTCTTTTTCCGGCCGGATCATAGCACCACATTTTGGACAACTGTATACATAGGTTACTTCTTCCACCACTTCAAAGGTGGAGGGGATGAATTTCAGTCGTTTTACGACTTCTTTTGTGACGACTTTATACTTTGTTCCACAGTCCGGACAATAGCGGTCTTCGCCGGCCAGTTTATATTCGATTGTTTCTGTTACTTCGAAATTAGAGAGATCTTCTTCTTTTTTGCCGGTGCGTTTTTTCCGTTTGTGCGATGGAATCACGATTTCCTCTTCAATCTCAGCAGTATCCATATCTGCATTGACTTCAGCCTCATTAAACAGATCCATCTGTTCATATCCATCTGCGTATTTTTCACTGGAAGAACCGAAACGTCTTCTTTGTGCAAGCGCAAGACGGTCTGAAAGCATTGCGTTCATAAATTCCAGTTCTTTCTGCTTGTCTTTCAGAAGCTGTACCTCGGTCTCTTTTTTTTGAACCTGATTCTGCATGATTCTCATAACTTCCATCATGTTTTCACGGCTCATGTTATTCAGCTGTTCCTCTGTAAAAAACGGATCCATCCGGCAATCTCCAAACTCTTATATGATAATTCCAGTATAGCATAGAAAGTCCAGCTGTTCGAGAAAAATCAACGTTTTACTGTGTAGGAATATATACCGATATCCACAAGTATTTCGTGCTTTTTGCGAATTGACAAATCCGTTCTTTATACAACAATCTTTGGATGTCTTTCTTCAAAAGCTCCCTTCGGAGTAAGTGAAAGACCATCACACAGCCAATGCATTTCTTTCAGGGTCACTTTCTGTAATTCATCCGGAGTATCCGGCCAGTGAAAGGAATCTTTGTCAAGCCTCTTCATCAGAATCCAGAAACCGGATCCGTCCCATTGCAGAATCTTAATAGAAGTCCGCCTGCGGTTGCAGAACGCAAACATGCAGCGCGAATAGGGATCAAGTTTGAATTTCAGCTTGATAATTGCAGCCAGTCCGTGATAGCTTTTTCTCAGATCGGTAGCTCCACAGGCAAGGTAAACGGTTGTGCCACCTGCCAGATCAAGCATGATCTTTCAGCCCCTGGATCAGAACACGAAAAAATTCCGGCGGGCATTCAGGCATCACTTCAATCCGAATAGCGTTTGTGATAAAAATGCGGACTGGAGACGGGCTGATATTCAAAGTCTCATTCTTTGAAATCTCTTTTTCCGTTGGCATTTTTGCAAAAATCATATCTGTATCTGATTGTTCGTCCAATTTTTTCAGCTTGCGCATCCAATAATTCATTGTAGAGACTGGAACGTGATGTTCCTGACACCATGTTTTGCAAGTCTGCCCACTGGATTGAAATTCATGGATTCGTTCAGACCACAGAGTGATTTTTTCATCTTTTTTCATAATGATACAGTTTCCTTCCTTTGTTATGAAAAGAGTGTATCAGAAAAATATAGTTGCTGACAGATACGGATGATTAC
>NZ_QSCK01000058.1:2571-8156 GCF_003463035.1 Roseburia sp. OF03-24
TCAGAAAAATATAGTTGCTGACAGATACGGATGATTACGTACTTACATTTGATTGTCACGCGACATAAAACGAGCCAAGAAACGCCGTAAATTCGGCATTTCTTGGCTCATGTACATTATTCAAACTCTTCCCAAGGGAAGTATCATCAAATCAAAAATGCTGATTTTATGCGGCATTCCACCGCATCTATTTCATCAAATGTTACTCTTTTCATATCGTTTTCAAAAACTTTAGTAGCAAATTAGTTGCAATACTTCCCTATTGCTCCTATGAAATCCATGGCAGATATAATCTACTTTTACTACTAAAAACGAATAATCAAATGTGGCTTGCGGGTGCTTAACTGTGCCTGCTGCCACACCCACTATGAAAGGAGCTTTTCCATGAGCAATCAACACAAACATCCAACTATAAGTTTTAGAATCAGCGCTGCTGAACGCAAGCAAATCGAAGCCCGCATTCTTGCCAGTGGCATGATGAAGAAAGATTACTTTGTCCGTTCCTGCATCTATAACCGCATCTGCGTTGTCGGCAAGAAAGAAGCTATATATCCTCTTGTGCAGACTGTTAATGCTCTGTATCTGCAATTACTTGAAATGCAAAATGCATTTACTGAATATTGTGAACAGCAAGCTTTAAACAATCTTCCTACAAGCGATGAAATCAAGGAACTACAAACCGACTATAACAATATGCTTACAGCCATCATTGATCTGCTTGATGGTGCTAAGTATCTGTGGGAAGGAGAACACCATGAAACAAAATAATCCTCGTTACCTGTTTGGCATGTATGAACCTGATACAAATTCCGTTATTGTTAATGCTATCAATGATAAATATACCGACACGCCTCTTACTATTAGTTGTGAAGAATGCAATTCAGCTGTCTTACTTGATACACCTGATGATATTGTGTATCTGTATCGGCTGGCACAGGAAAGTCCTCTGCTATATTCTGAACTGGCTTGTAAACCTAATGGATTACAGGAATATGTGGATGCTATGAATGAATTCAATTAAACTTGCATATTATCATTATATTTTAAGTTACTCTCCGAGTTTTCTTTAGAGTTTTTAGCAAAAAACTCTAAAGAAACTTGAAGCATTACCATAATCTCATAGAATGATAACATTATAAATTCCTAATAATATAATCTATTTTGCAAGCAATTCATATAACCATAACACTGCTTATAAATAATTTCATGAATGCTGCCATCAATAGAACTGCATTATATCTATTGAATATCACAAAATTTTATTGTTAGTTGAACTTCATTTACTGCATTTAATATATAATTTAGCTCCATGCACAATATATTTCATTTCTCTTTTTAAATGCCTCCGTTCCACCTTCCATAATATTAACTATGTCACTGTGTGTCTCCTCTGAATCAATTGTTCCGCACTTTAGCTTAATAGACTCATCATCATTATGTTGTACTGTTATTACTCTTTCAGCATCTCCTAAAACAGGAATATTTGCATTGTGTGTTGCAAATATAAATTGCATATCTTCTTTTTCCTTTTTTATAGTTTGAATAAGTTCTTCATAAATTACTTGATTATCTAAATCGTCTTCAGGTTGATCAACTATTATTACATCACTGTCATGTTGAGTTAAAATAAACAATATCAACGCTGATGCTCTTTGCCCAAGAGAATGCTTGCTTAATAGTTTTCCATGATAAGTTATATTAATCTTATCGGGTGTATCTTCAATAACCATCTCTTTATAGTTATCCGCAATTTTTGTAGCGACCTTCGCATATATAACATCAGTACAATATTTTTTTATTCGCTCACCATCATGTAAATAATATTCTTCAACAATTGCAGCTAAATCACAAAAAGTATTACTCATCTCCGTATACTTTACTTCAGACAATCCCGTTCCCTTAAAAAACGCAATTAATTTATCTTTAAAAACATCTTTATCACCTTTAAATTCAATATTTACTGCCAATTGATCTTGCTGCTGATTAATTTCATTAGTTGCATCTTGATAAGCAATAAATGTTTTTCTTAAATTCTCGTTACGAACATCAAATCCCTTTTGAATAGATGTACATATACTCTCTTTTGTCTTTAAACATTCTTTTAATTTTTCAATTTCTTCATTATTTGCTGCCAACTTCTTTTTATTTGCAACGTAACTATCTGCATCTAATTGTTCATCATTTATCTCTCGCTTAATCTCAGCAAATTCATCTTTTAAAGAATCCATCTTTTGCATTAATTCATCTTTAACCGAATAAATTCCCTCCAGTGATTTTTTTAAGAGTTCTATATTTTGTTTTACTGAATCGATTCCAGCATTTGCCTGCGTAATAAATGGAGCTAATTTCCCAAAAATTTCACTATTATATTGTGAAACATAACTTTGCAACAAAATAAGTTCCCTTCCATCTTTTGAACAGGCTTCCTCCAACGATTGAATCATTTCTTTAACCCATTCAGAAATTGTATCTATCTTTATCAAATCAGCATTACATGAAGTCTGCTTTTTTAATTTTTCATCCAATCCCTTTTCTTGATATATTTTCAACTTATGTTCTATTGCTGCATTCTCCGTACTTAAATCTGCAATTTTATCTGGGATATCGCTCAATGTCCTCAGCTTATCAATATCATCAATTAATTGCTTTTGTATAGCATCATTTTCTTTTTTCATATCAGGTACTTTATCACCTATTATTTTATTAAGAAGATCATATTCATAACCTTTACGAGTTAGTGCTAAATCCTTTTGTCCAAAATATAACGAATTTTTAAGAACAGATTCTATTGGAATATTTAATGTATTACCCTCAGCATCATACAATATGCTTCTTTCTCCATATATTCTTTTCAATAAATATTTTTTATTAAACTTATCAACTATCTCTAATTCAATTTGTCCACCGGAACCAAGAACTGCTTTTACCAATTCATTTTTATATTTTTCATCTTGTGCAGGTTCTTTATTCAAAGCATAACGAAGAACTTCCAACACTGAGGATTTTCCACTTCCTCTAATTCCAATCAATGTATTAAGCTCATGTGAAGGTGAAAAAATTTGATTATCCAGCTTTCCACCAACACATTTCATTTTATTAATATATCCATGGCTTATAACAGGTTTTTCATCAAAAACTCGATTCTTATAATCCATAAGAGCATATTTTACAGCTCCATAGGATGCTTCACCAATCTTAATATATTTCTTTTTCTCCCCTTTTCCTATCTCATCTATCGCTTTAGGATCTGAGCCTTCAAGGAATGCAATATCATATCCCATCCAATCATGCACTTTTTTAATCTTATCTCTAGTACGCACCTTTTGAAATCCCAATACTCTTCTTTTGAAAGCTACATCAGAAGATAGCTTTTCAATTAGTGAACCTCCACATTCCTCCCAGAATCCCTTTTTCTGTTCAACATGTGCACACACAATAAAATAGTCCTTGTTCTGCTTGTCCAATTCATGAATGACAGTTAACATATCCTTTTCTGTACAAGTATTTTCATTTCCCGGATCATCAATTCCCAAAAACATCGAACCTACCATTCTTGAAATATGGTCTACTCCATTAGATATCCACTCAGTTGGACTAAATACTACTAACATATGTACTGAACTTGCGCCTTCTTTTACGGATAGCTCTACTCCTGGCAAAATGAATATACCGCTTTTATTTGCAGCTTTTTTTAATGCTTTATATTGTTCATAATCAAATTTATTATGGTTAGTTATAACTCCAACCCCAATACCTTCAGACTTTAATTTATCAACATAGTTTGAAATAAATTTATCATCCTCACCATCATATTTAAATTCCTTATCACTCACTGTATGCAAGTGACAATCAAACCTTAAAATCTCCGATCCATTATCAAACATTTTTCTGCCCTTCCTTACCTTAATAATATTTTTAGCCTTGACATACCTGACTGTTTTATATCTTGTATATTCCACATCTTCATATGTTTCTTACAAAAAATCCTTTTTTATACTTCCTACTTCTTCTTTAAGTGAACTTCTCATATTCTTAAACATATTTCGCATATGTCTATTAAGATCCTCACTCGCTGTTTTACAGTTATACTTTGAAAACGCTTCCAGTCTATCATATATAAACTTTGTTGATTCTATAACCAACTTATAACATTCTTTTTCTTCTCTTGAATTCAAAAAATCTTCTCCTTCAACAGTTACAATACTTTCAAACAACTTTATATACACAAATAGAGTCATAACTTTTGCCATATAAATATTATCTGATTTGTCACAAGAAAACTGTCCATCATCAATAAATTCATTTATTATTGAAAAATTGCAATGTGCATAATTACACAGAAAAGCATAAAAATCATAAAAATACCTTTTATCTCTTCCAAGTTTCATGTCAGACGGATTCCTTTGTATATATTCAATAATTTCTTGAGTTCCTCTTTCTACTGCTTTTCCATTTTGATAAATAATTTTTCTTGCCGCAATCAATTGAGGAATGAAAATAAAATCATTCAATATATCCGTATTATATTCTTCATCTATATATCTACTTGCTATATATCCTTCAAATGATGTTCTCAGAATAATAAATACATCTTCAACATGTCCTAACCTTAGTAATTCTCTTATTGATCCTAAACTCTTAATACTCTTTGTAAAAACAAAATATTGAAAATCATCAACAAATCCATTGCTAATTTTGCCACTTATTTGAGCATTATAATATCCATATCTAAAACAAGCATATTCTACAAACTTTCTGCCTCGTAACAAGTATTGATTTATAAACTTATTGCATATAAGTTCATTATCCATTTGTATACCTCCCTATTTCAGATAATTAAACTTCTCTATTATCCCTGCCATAAAACAAAGTCTATCATATACTCATTATCATTAACCCAATATGTTATTATCTGTAATAAGGTATGAACTTTTTGTTTTTCAAAAACTACAGGTAACAGTTCTTCAGATGGTACCTGTTCCCCCTGCTCCGTTGCTGTAAATACTATAGCATATTCTTTCTGTACATTACGTAATGTACCTACCAATTTAAACTTCTTGGTTTTTGCAATTAAAAGTGCTTTTTCTGTTCTTTCAACAAAACATTTAATTTCGTCGCGGAACAAATGTGCCAAAAATTTTATTACCTCGTAACACCCATTAATTTCCGATTCCATTTCCTTATGCTCATATAAAACTGATACATATTGCCTAAAAAGTTCATAATACAATCCGTCTTCGTATATCGCATTTTCTCCATACTTCTCATATAGATATTGCTGTACCAAATTTTCATTCTTCTGTGGTCTACTTAAAACAAATCCGTTATTAGTTTCTGTAATCAGCAAATTAATCAGTCCATTATTCTTATAAAACACTTTCCTCCACTTGAGATATTCAATGATTTCAATTGGGGACACCAACTGCTTGCACATAAGTTTGAAATCATCTATCGACATACAATTAACTGCCAAGCCGTCATTAGTGTGGTTTCGAAGTAAATGTTCATATTCAGAAATACTATTATTTTCAAAAACCACTAGTATAATATCCTTTTAATAACTCGACTATATTCAGAACCTGTGC
>NZ_QSCK01000059.1:0-7942 GCF_003463035.1 Roseburia sp. OF03-24
CTTTACAAGTATATCGGTCTTACGGGTTCTGCTTATGTGGCAATTCCATGTGTGGCACCGATTGCTCTTGGCGGATTCTATTCCTTTAACGGGATGAATTTCTACGAGTATATGGGAAAGAAACTGCATTTTATGTTTGGTAACAGGGCACTTACCTATGTATCAACAGAGGGAGAGCCTGCAATAAAGCAGTTAGAAGCAGAACAGAATGAACAGGTAAAGAAGAAAGGCAGAAAGGCTGAACCGGAGACTGTAACAGCTGATTCGGCTGTAAAGAAGCAGGAGGAGTTTGAAGCAATGAAGAAAAAGACGAGAAACATGCTGTTTGGACTTGTCGCAGTCATCGTGGCGGCAGTAGCAGGCATTGCAGTATATAAGGCAATGCATTAGAAACGAATAGTATCTGACCGAAAGGTCGGGAACACAGCCCGCAGGGTGAAGTTCCCGGCGGGCTTTCATTATAAGAAAGCGAGGTTAGAGACATGGGTTTATTTACAGACGGATTTAAGTTATTAAAGAAGGCGAGTGAGCCTTTGTATAAGACACCTAAATCCATTCAGGAAACCATAGAGATTATGGCGGTGGCTGAAAACGGCATTTTTGAAGTGAGCAAAAATAAGTATTCCAAATGCTACCGCTTTCAGGACATCAATTACACAACAGCAACGGAGGATGAGCAGATCGGCATATTTGAGAGATACTGCAAGTTCTTAAATTCGCTGGACTGTAATTACAAGATTACGATCAATAATAAGAACAAAAACATGGATGAACTCCGTGACAAGGTTCTGATTGCTGAGAAAAATGATGGCTTCAATAATTACAGAAGAATTTACAATGACATCATTGAAGAGAAGATTATTGAGGGCAGACAGGGGATTGAGCAGGAGAGATACCTGACGATCACGATTGAGAGAAAGAATTTCGAGGAGGCAAAGGCACAGTTTGCTACCCTTGAGGCAACGATACACAAGGCTTTCATTGAGCTTGGGGCAGAGATTGTGCCGCTTAATGGCAATGAGAGACTGAAAGTGCTCTATGACTATTATCATCTTGGAGATGAGGGCAGCTTTGATTTTGATATCAAAAAGGCTAAGAAGGTCGGGGCAGATTTTAGAAATGATCTGTGCAATGGCATGGTGAAATATTTCCCAGACCATTTTGAGGATGAGAGTAAATTCTGCAAGGCACTTTTTATCAAAAAGTATCCGAGCAGTTTGTCAGACAGATTCATCAATGAGATTACTTCCCTTCCGGTTCATTCCATCACGAGCATTGATGTGGTGCCTGTTCCTAAGGATTTGACTACAAAGGTGCTTCAGAAGAAATACCTTGGTATTGAGTCGGATATCATTAAGCAGCAGAGAGTCCGTAATAAGAATAACGACTTTTCTACGGAAATTTCATATGCCAAGAGAACGGAGAAAAAGGAGATTGAGGAAATCATGGATGATGTCCGTGAGAATGACCAGTGCCTTTTCTTCGTGGGAGTAACCATTATTCTTATGGCAGAGAGCAAGAAGGAGCTTGAGAGTGTATGTGAGACAGTAGAGACTATCGGAAAACGTAACAGTTGCACGATTGATACACACTACTTAAAGCAGAGGGAAGCACTCAACACAGCACTTCCGATTGGAGTAAGACAGGTGGAGACAATGCGTACCCTACTTACCCAGTCACTTGCGGTGCTTATGCCATTCAATGTGCAGGAGCTTAATGACAGCACCGGAAACTATTATGGTATTAACCAGATCAGTAAGAATGTGAATATCGGCAACAGAAAGAAGCTCATTAATGGAAATGGCTTTGTATTTGGTGTGCCGGGTTCCGGTAAATCCTTCTTCTGCAAGATGGAAATGGGCAGCGTATTCTTGTCGGGAGATGATGAAATAATCGTCATAGATCCAATGAACGAATACTTTGATATTGCTGAGACCTATGGTGGAACAGTGGTAAATATGTCCACTTACACGGATAACTATGTGAATCCGCTGGAGATGGATGTATGGAGCCTTGATCCGAATGATTCCAAAGGAATGGTTAGAGAAAAGGGCGAGTTTATGCTTGGACTTTGTGAGCAGTGTATCGGGGACAGCTTAAATTCAAGACAGAAGTCAATCATTGATCGTTGTGTGAGAAAGCTGTATATCGACATTGCAAGGAGCAAAGAGAAGTATATCCCGGTGATGAGTGATTTTTACGATATCCTTATGGCACAGCCGGAGGATGAGGCAAAGGACATTGCATTGTCTTTGGAGCTTTTCGTAAATGGTTCACTTAATATCTTCAATCATCAGACAAATGTGGATGTGGATAACAGATTCACAGTATATGGCATCAGGGACTTAGGTACGGAGCTTAGTCCTATCACAATGCTTGTCATGATGGAGTCTATTCAGAACAGGATTGTTGAGAATGGCAAGAGAGGCAAGGCAACATGGCTCTATATTGATGAGTTCCATGTCTTACTTAATTCCGAGTATTCTGCAAAATATTTGCAGCAGCTCTGGAAGAAAGTGAGAAAACAGGGAGGTCTTTGTACCGGTATCACGCAGAATGTCGTCGATCTGTTGCAGAATTACACAGCAACCACAATGCTTGCAAACTCAGAGTTTGTGGCACTTTTAAAGCAGGCGAATACAGACAGTTCCAAGATGGCAGAGGTTATCGGAGTATCAGAGGCACAGCTTAGATTTGTAACCAATACTGCATCGGGAATGGGACTTATCAAGTGTGGCTCGGTGGTGATTCCGTTTGATAATCAGATTAGTAAGGATACGGATTTGTACAGGCTGTATAATACCAACATTCATGAGAAGATTGCGGAACAGAAGAAAAAAGAAGCAATGCTGCAGTGATAACAGATGAATTTTTATAGAATCTATAGTATAATCAAGAGGTCGGATGAATGTCCGACCTTAATGATAATAAAGTAGATATTCCCTATTTTAAAGAAAAAAGCATATAAGATTCGATATGAAAAATAAATAAGGAAGCAGTTCTAAAATGTATCATTTGTACCGGAGAACATGTGGCTGGATTTTAAGATATGCATATCGTACACTTTGACGAGAATATGTTGATTGGGGATGCAGCGGACCTGGATGCATTTATGGAAATGTATGGTGTGGAAGCAATTTCCAAGGAATATTTGTAATTATTAGGGAAAAGAAAATTTGAATTTGTCGGATTGGTAAATTCATATTTAGTGAATGATAACAATTTATAATTTAGTATTGGATAAAGAATAAAAAAGGAAGTAAGTTATGACGAATAAAGAAATAATGGATATAGCAATGCAGCAATCTGCATATGACACAAATGCAAAGGTTTCTGACTTCCTTCAGGATACAAATGTATTTGTTAAATCTGGAGTTGGACCTTTGGCAAGAAAATATTATAAAGAACCTATCGCTTGTAATTTTGTGTCTTATGGAAGCAATGTAGTTGCATCTGTGAAAGATGAATTTAAAGAAATAGTTGAAACATATCTGAGTAAGTTTGAATTTTATCATTGTTTTGAGACGCCTAACATGCACTGGCTTGATGAACGGATGAAAGAAAAAGGATATAGAGTATGTTTTATGGCAGAGTATTTTTTGCCGGATATGGAACGATTGAAAAGATTAGAGTGCAATTATGTCCTTAAAGTGTTAGAACAAAAAGATTTTGCAGATTTGTATCTTCCAATGTGGGGGAATGCATTGTGTGCAGATAGAAAAGAGTTAGATGTTCTGGGAGTTGGAGCATATGATGGTGAGAAGCTTGTAGGTCTCGCAGCGTGTTCAGCGGATTGTGATAATATGTGGCAGATAGGTGTCGATGTTTTGCCTGAATATCGAAGAATGGGAATTGCTTCATCACTAACAAGTAATCTTGCAATTGAAATAATTGAAAGAGGCAAAGTACCATTTTACTGCTGTGCGTGGTCAAATCTTAAATCGGTAAAAAATGCATTGCGCAGTGGTTTTGTGCCTGGATGGGTGGAAATGACGGTAAAAGCAGCAAGCTTAGTTGATGAAATGAATAAGTAATAAATTCCGATTTTCAGAACAATAATAAATCTTTATTGCTATTTAGTGAGGTGTAAATATGTCAACTGGAATTATGATAATTGGTCCATCTGGAAGTGGAAAGACAACACTTGGAAAAATAGTTGCACAGAAACTGGGATATCTATATTTTGATGTGGATGATTATATTTGGAAACAGAATACAGATAGTCCATATACACAAATGTATACGAGGGAAGAAAAGATTAGCAGACTGAACACTGATATTGCTCCATATGAACATTTTGTTATGGCTGGTTCGATGAGTTCCTTTCATTATGCATTTGATGATATGTTTAAAATGATGGTATTTCTTTATGTTGAACCAGATATTCGAATACAACGAGTTCATAAAAGAGCAATAGAGCGATTTGGAAGAAGAGTACTTGAAGGTGGAGATATGTATGAATCCCATATGAAATTTTTGAAAGATAATCGAAGTTATGAAGAAGATGGATCACCAAATATGAGAGAACAGAAAGAATGGATGACAAATATGTCGTGTGTAAAAATTGAATTGGACGGTGCTACGGACCTTGAAAGTAACGCAGATATTATTGTAAACAATTGGAGTGGGATAGTGGAATAAATTTTAGTTTATTCTCTCAATGGGGATAGCTTTGAAAATTGAAATTTTATCTATGTAAAGAACCCGCAAATTCCAGTTTCATGTTGCTTTTAATAATTGAATATTGAATGATTTTACATAGCCGTTAAGGAGTAATTTTTGCTCCCTAGCGGCTTATTTTATTTTTCAAAGTAGGAGGTGAGAAAATTGAAAATTAGAAAGGTTGATGACAAACCGATGGTCATTCACACCAAGGAGAAAGCCAAGATTCATGCCCACGAGCCAAAGGGTGCCAAGATTAAAGGCAGCAACATCTATACAGTAGAGAGAGGTCCGAAAGTGCATGATGCTAAAGCCAATGAAATGGATAAAAAAGCATCTGCAAAATTAATGCTTCAGAAAAGTGCTGGTGGAAAGCGTACTTATAGAAAGAGTACCATTCATCAATCGGAGGCTAAGGATAAAGGTCTTTCTAGGTTTAAGCGTAACATCAGAGAGTCAGGAACTTCCATCAAGACCAAGAACACCAATCTTCACATTGCAGGAAGAACAGGAGCACTTGCAGCTGGGGCAGTAACGGAGCAGGTGGAGGGCGGGCATGAGGTATCGCAGGCAGCATATCTTGCATATGAATCAAGCCGACCTGTTACCGGAACTGCTTCCAAGGGTGCAGCACTTTTCAGGAAAAAGGCGGCAGCCGAGGCAAGAAAGCGTATCAAGAAGGTAGAGGCAGGAAAGAAGCTGGCAAAAAGGACAGCAAAGAAAGCTGCCAAAGATACTGCCAAGACTGTAGCTAAAGAGACGGCAAAAGAAACAGCAAAGACTACTGCTAAGGTTGCAACAAAAACTGCGACAAAGGCAGCTGCTACGGCGGCAGGAACAGCGGTTGCACCGGGAGTTGGCACGGCAATCGGCATGGCAGCCGGATAT
Organism: Roseburia sp. OF03-24; assembly: GCF_003463035.1. Classification (NCBI taxonomy): domain Bacteria; kingdom Bacillati; phylum Bacillota; class Clostridia; order Lachnospirales; family Lachnospiraceae; genus Roseburia; species Roseburia sp. OF03-24. The sequence continues at coordinate 5,551 of NZ_QSCK01000059.1, forward strand.
GCTGCAGGTGTGTCCATAGAGGTCAAGGATGAAAAGATGACCAACCGGAGCAGGAAGATAAAGTTCTTTCTGGATAAGATGAGAGCACAGGAGAATCAGACGGACAGCGTGGCAAAGCTGGTAAAGGATCTGATTGTGCGAAAAGCGATTACCTGGGTAAAGGCAGCTGCACCGATTATCGGATTGGTGCTTTTATTACTTGTTCTTGTAGTTGCCATGATTGCGGTGCCGGTTATAGCGGTGATAGCAATCCTTTACAATTCTCCATTTGCTTTATTCCTGCCACCACTTGAATCAGGAGATACCGTGCAGACAGTAACGAGTGCTTATGTGCAGGAGTTTAACGGGGATGTGAATACGAAAGTGAATGAGCATACCGGATATGACCTTGGAGAGCTTGTATATGTGGATTATGAAGGTATGGAAGAAAACCCAAGCAATTACTATGACATCATGGCAGTCTATATGGTCAAGCATGGTGTCGGAGATACTGCAACAGTCATGAATGATACTTCAAAAGGCTGGCTGCAGGCAGTTGTAAATGATATGTGTTCATACACTACAAGTACAGGAACGAAAGATGTGGAAGAAACAGATGCAGATGGCAATGTAACTACTTCCACGAAGTCAGTTTTGTATGTGAATGTCACGCTGAAATCTTATCGGGATATGATTTCGGTCTATGGATTTAATTCTGATCAGGTGGAAATGCTTGAGCAGATCATGAGTCCGGAGTTTATGGGACAGCTTGGATATGCTGGAAGCGGAAGTGGCGGCGGAGGCGGAAGTCCGGGAGTAAGCTCCATGACTGAGGATGAAATCAATGCCATCCTAAACGAAATTACAGACAGCAAGCAGAAAACAGTCTGCTCCTATGCACTACACAGAGTTGGTTTTCCTTATAGTCAGGATTTAAGAGACAGCGGTAACTATTATGACTGCAGTTCCTTAGCCTATTATTCATGGAAGGATGCAGGCGTGGATATTAGTTACGGTGGGGCAACCACAGCGGCAGCGGAGGCACAGGGACTGGATGAAGCCGGAAAGACAGTCTCCTTTGATGAGTTACAGCCGGGAGACCTAATCTTTTATAGTTTTACAAGCAATGGAAGATATAAGAACATCAGCCATGTGGCAGTATATGTCGGAAATGGCAAAGTGGTAGAGGCACTTAATGAAAGTCTTGGTGTGGTCTACAGGGATGTGGCAAGCACAGGAAAGATTGTTGTGATAGGAAGACCATAACAGGAAATTTGCAGAGAGGGCATAGTCCCTCTCTGAGACTGGAGGTAAGAATGGATTTAAAAGATATGATACTGGTAACAGAAAACGACAGGGGAACAGAGACAAATATGCTGATGACTCTGGATGATTATAAGAGTTTTATAGCAGTTGATGACATGTCAGAGCTTGCAGACAATTTGTTGCAGCTTGGAAGAACACTTGGTGAAGCAGATAACTTCGCAGAGTATTACAGGGCAGCAAATGTAACTGCATCTGCGAGATTCTGTCTGGATGATATTCAGCTGGGGCACTTTCTTCAGGGACTTTATAACGATTCCAAAGAATTTCGGTTTGATAAAGAAGCCAGTTCTTCTGAATGTGTTGCAAAGCTTAAGGAGATTGGAATGACCGATAAGGGCTGGGTGGATGATTTTAACCTGCATTATGAAAGTGTGGACAGATCATTTGAAAGGGGACAGACATTTCATAACTTCAATGACCATGATTACATGGTGCTTGAAGCATTATCACCAAGGAATCTCGTGGTGATGGATATGAAGTCAGGTTCTCTTACAATCGCCCTTGGTGCGACAGAGTATAAGCGTTATCCGAAGGATGAGAAGCCTACAAAGGACAATACCACAATCGGAGTATCGTGGGAGCATGGCATTTATCTCGGTTCCACACTCTCAACCACGAATTTCAAGGCATACAAGAGGGAGTATGGCACACCGGAAAAGATAGAGGATATCTATGATTACAGGGCAAAGCTAAAGCAGAAGTTCTATTTTTATCAGGATATGTCAAAGGATGATGATGTGCCAAAGAAACTGCAGAATGATTTCCTTCACCAGATGTATGAGGATTTCGGAACGATTGAAGAGGACTGTTTTTACGACAGGCTGGAAGATGGAAAGTACGATGAGGGCTTTAAGGAAAGACAGGTAAAGGAAGAAAAGTGCCGGTGATGAGATTTTTACAGGAGGCGATATCATATGGAACAGGAATTTGATGTTGAGATAAAAGAAGTGCTTTCACGAGTACAGAAAGTAAAGGCAGAGTCGCTTGACGATGCCATCAATAAGGCAATGGATATGTATTATGCAGAGCAGATAGTCCTTGGAGCAGAGGACATGAAGGGAGTTGATTTTGCGCCTATCAGCGAAGG